>CAMDVZ010000481.1 GCA_945878895.1 Caenispirillum bisanense
CCACCACCCCGACCTTGTAGCGGCCCCGCACGTTGAATTGCCGCAGACCCTGCTTGCGGAAGTTGGCGTGGATGCGTTCGCACTCCGCCCGCCGGCGCATCCAGTCGATCTCGCTCTCGCCCCGCTGGCGCGCCATGCGCACTCGCCACAATGAGCGGGAGTCCAACGGAGGGAGAAGTCCCCGTGCGATGGCCCTGCTCGCGGGGGGGACGGGGGCGTGAAAACGGTGGCGGCCCGGCGCGCGATCGTCCGATCACCCGGTGGCGGCGCGTCCGCTGGCTTGACGCCCCGGTCGCGAACGGGCATCCGCTGGGCGTCCGCGTTTCGTCTCCTCCAGGGAATCTGCCGTGTCTCAGACTCCGCCTGCCGCCCCCCGCGCCGCCGAGCCGGTGCGCTATAATTTCCGCGAGACGGAGGCGAAGTGGCGCCGGACGTGGGAGGAGCGCGGGACTTTCCGCGCCGTCGTCGATCCGACGCGGCCGAAATACTACGTGCTGGAGATGTTTCCCTATCCCTCGGGGCGCATCCACATGGGCCACGTGCGCAACTACACCCAGGGCGACGTGGTGGCGCGCTATCGCCGGGCGCGCGGCTTCAACGTGCTGCATCCGATGGGCTGGGACGCCTTCGGCCTGCCGGCCGAGAACGCCGCGATGGAGAAGAAGACCCATCCCGCCAGGTGGACCTACGAGAACATCGCCACCATGAAGGCGCAGCTGAAGTCGATGGGGCTGTCGCTCGACTGGAGCCGCGAGGTCGCGACCTGCGATCCGAGCTACTACCGCCACCAGCAGCGCATGTTCCTCGACTTCTGGAAGAATGGCCTCGCCTACCGCAAGGAGGCCTGGGTCAACTGGGATCCGGTCGACAACACGGTGCTCGCCAACGAACAGGTGATCGACGGCAAGGGCTGGCGCACGGGCGCGCCCGTGGAGCGGCGCAAGCTGTCGCAGTGGAACCTCAAGATCACGCATTTCGCCGAGGAATTGCTGGCGCGCCTGGACACGATGGAGCGCTGGCCCGAGAAGGTGCGCCTGATGCAGGCCAACTGGATCGGCAAGAGCGAGGGCGCGCGGGTCTTTTTCGACCTTCACGGGGCGGGTGCCGAACCCGGCGAGCAGCTGGAGATTTTCACGACGCGGCCCGACACGCTGTTCGGCGCCTCCTTCATGGCGATCTCGCCCGAGCATCCGCTGGCGGCGCGGCTGGCCAAGGACGATCCGGCGCTGGCGGAGTTCATCGCCGAATGCCGTCGCACCGGCACCAGCGCCGCGGAGATCGAGACCCAGGACAAGAAGGGCTACCGCACGCCGGTCAACGCCAGCAACGTGGTCGGCGAGGACCGGACCTTGCCGGTCTATGTCGCCAACTTCGTGCTGATGGAATACGGCACCGGCGCCATCTTCGGCTGCCCCGCGCACGACCAGCGCGATCTTGAGTTCGCGCGCAAGTATGGCCTCGCGGTGAAGACGGTGGTGGCGCCCAAAGGTGCCGCCGAACGGGCCGCCTTCATGGCGCTCAACGACCCCGATTTCGCCGGCAACGAGCCCTTCGTCGAGGACGGGACGATCGTGAACTCCGGCTTTCTCGACGGGCTCGACGTCGCCCAGGCCAAGCGCCGCATCGTCGAGCGGCTGGAGAGCGAGGGCCGCGGCAAGGGCACCGTGCAGTTCCGCCTGCGCGACTGGCTGGTGTCGCGCCAGCGCTACTGGGGCTGCCCGATTCCGGCGATCCATTGCGACGCCTGCGGCGTGGTGCCGGTGCCGCACAAGGATCTGCCGGTCACCTTGCCCGACGACGTGACGTTCGACCTGCCGGGCAATCCGCTCGATCGCCACCCGACCTGGAAGCACGTCGCCTGCCCCGATTGCGGCAAGCCTGCCCGGCGCGAGACCGATACCTTCGACACCTTCATCGATTCGAGCTGGTACTTCGACCGCTTCACCTCGCCCGGTTCCACCGACGAACCCTTCGCCGCGGCCGACCGCGCCTACTGGGGCACCGTCGACCAGTATATCGGCGGCGTCGAGCACGCGATCCTGCATCTGCTCTATTCGCGCTTCTGGACCACCGCGATGCGCCATTGCGGCTACCCGGTGACGTGGAACGAGCCCTTCGCGGGCCTGTTCACCCAGGGCATGGTCTGCCACGAGACCTATCGCGCCAGCGACGGCGCGTGGCTGACGCCGGAGGAAATCGCGCGCGATGGCGAGCGCACGACGCGCGCCAGCGACGGCACCGTGGTGACGGTTGGCCGTTCCGAGAAGATGTCGAAGTCGAAGAAGAACGTGGTCGATCCCGACCAGATCATCCGCGACTACGGCGCCGACACCGCGCGCTGGTTCATGCTGTCGGATTCGCCACCCGAGCGCGATCTCGAATGGACCGAGTCGGGTGTCACCGGCGCCTGGCGGTTCCAGCAGCGCCTCTATCGCCTGTTGTCGGGCGCCATCGCCGGTGGCCTGCCGGCTGCCGGCACGGCCAGGCCTGACGCGTTCGGCACCGCAGCCACCAACCTGCGCCGCGCCGCCCACAAGGCGATCGCGGGTGTGTCGGCCGACATCGAGGCGTTCCATTTCAACAAGGCCGTCGCGCGGCTCTACGAACTCGCCAACGCGATCGGCGATTTCGCCGCAGCCGACGATTCCGACCGCCACTCGCTCGCGGAAACGCTCGACATCTTCGTGCGCCTGATCGGCCCGATGACGCCGCATCTGGCCGAGGAGCTGTGGGGCCTGCTCGGTCGCGAGGGATTGCTGGCCGATGCCTCCTGGCCGGTCGCCGACGGCGCGCTGCTGACCGACGACGACGTGACCATGGGCGTCCAGGTCAACGGCAAGCTGCGCGGCACCATCGCGCTCCCCAAGGACGCCGCCCGCGAAGTCGCCGAGGCCGCCGCGCTGGCGATCGCGGACGTCCTCAAGGCGATGGACGGCAAGCCCGCGAAGAAGATCGTCGTGGTGCCCAACCGCATCGTCAACATCGTGGTATGATGGACCGCGGATTCCGACTAGCCTAAACCTCATACCTTCCCTCGCTTCAGCGGGGGAAGGTGCCCGAAGGGCGGATGGGGGTGTGTCGATCGCGGTGCTTGTCGGCGGGAACGAGACGGGGTTGCGCTTCGCGCCGTCGTATCGGGATGGCGATCAAGACTGGAAGATTTTCCCGTTCCGCGTCCCACCCCCATCCGCCCTTCGGGCACCTTCCCCCGCCGGTGGCGAGGGAAGGTATGAGACATCGCATGCTCGGGAGATGCCCATGATCCGCTACCGCAAACTCGGCTACGTCGAGCTGATGGTGACCGACCTCGATCGCGCCGCCGTCTACTACCGCGACATCGTCGGCATCGAACCCGCCGGCAGCGGCCCCG
>CAMDVZ010000482.1 GCA_945878895.1 Caenispirillum bisanense
CCACGACCGGCCACCGACGACGCCCGGGAGCCGCCAAAACGCTGTCCCGAGACATCGCCGGGACGCCCCCGACACGACCGCGCGGTCCGCCGAGGCCCGCCCGGGGCGAACTTTCTCGCCCGTTCACCTCAGTCCGACAGGCTGCTAGACTGCGCTCCCGTTTCCTTGCGCAGTCTCCGGAGTTTTCAATGAGCGCGACCGGCGCCGCCCCCGTGGCCAACAATCTCGAAGCCTTCTTCATGCCGTTCACCGCGAACCGGCAGTTCAAGAAGAACCCGCGCCTGCTGTCGCGCGCCAAGGGCGTTCACTACTGGACGCCGGAGGGCCGCCGCGTGATCGACGGCACCTCGGGCCTGTGGTGCGTCAACGCCGGCCATGGCCGCGAGGAGATCAAGGCCGCCATCACCGCCCAGCTCGACGAGATGGACTATGCACCCTCGTTCCAGATGGGCCACCCGCGCGCCTTCGAGCTGGCGGCGCGCCATGCTGCGATGCTGCCCGGCGATCTCGACCACGCGTTCTATTGCAACTCCGGCTCCGAGGCGGTCGACACCGCGCTCAAGATCGCGCTCGCCTATCACAGGGCGCGTGGCGAAGGGCACAGGACCCGCCTGATCGGGCGCGAGCGCGGCTACCACGGTGTCGGCTTCGGCGGCATTTCGGTCGGCGGCATGGTCAACAACCGCAAGCATTTCGGCGCCATGCTGCCGGGCGTCGACCATCTGCCGCACACCCATCTGCCGGGCAAGAACGCCTTCGCGCGCGGCCTGCCCGAGCACGGCGCGGAACTTGCCGACGAGCTCGAGCGCATCGTCGCGCTACACGACGCCTCGACCATCGCGGCCGTCATCGTCGAGCCGGTCGCCGGATCGACCGGCTTCCTGCCGCCGCCGAAAGGCTATCTGGAGCGGTTGCGGGCGATCTGCACGAAGCATGGCATCCTGCTGATCTTCGACGAGGTCATCACCGGATTCGGACGCTTGGGCACCGCCTTCGCCGCCGACTATTTCGGCGTGATCCCCGATCTGATGACGGTCGCCAAGGGCATCAGCAACGCCACCGTGCCGATGGGCGGCGTGTTCCTGCGCAAGACCATCTATGAAGGCCTGATGACCGGTCCGGAGAACGCGGTCGACCTGTTCCATGGCTACACCTACTCGGCCCACCCGCTGGCCTGCGCGGCGGCTTCGGCGGTGCTCGACATCTACAAGGACGAAGGCCTGTTCCAGCGCTGCGCCGATCTCTCGAAATACTGGGAGGACGGCATCCATTCGCTGCGCGACCTGCCGGGCGTACTCGACATCCGCAATCTCGGCCTCGCCGGCGGCATCGATCTGGAAGCGCGGGGCGGCGTCGGCACGCGCGGCTACGCCACCTTCGTGAAAGCCTTCGAGCTTGGCCTGCTGGTTCGCCAGGGCGGCGACACGCTGGCAATGTCGCCGCCGCTGATCGTTGGCCGGAGCGACATCGACGAGATCATCGGTATCGTCGGCGATGCCATCAAGCAGGCGGCGTGAGCGACGCCATGCAAGCGGGACGGCGGTTCCTGCTGGCGGGCGCTTTGGCCGCGCTGGCGGGCTGCGAGGATCCGAAGCCGACCAAGGCCGATCTGCTGAAAAAGGCCGAGGGCGCGCGGTCGAAGGCCGACATCGAGAAGGCGCTCGGGGCTCCGGCCAACGTCGCCAAGCTCGGCCCGGCCGAGCGCTGGACCTACGACGCGCGCGACGGCGTGGTGATCGTGACCATCGTCGCGGGGTACGTTACTTTCAAGGAAACCGGCGAGCGACGCAAATAGGGAGGCTGCGGTGGACGGATGGCGTCGCGGCCGATCGGCAGTCGTGGCGCTGGCCTTGTCGCTGGCCGCCGTTTGCCCGACTCTTGCCGAGGCTGATCGTCCCGCGCCGCGCGCCGTCACGGCATCCGACATCGACGACATGGTCGAGACCCAGCGCGTGCCCAACGAGGTTCGCGAGTTGCTTGGCCCGCCGCTGTTCGCCCGCTGCGACGGGCGCATCGAGATCTGGACCTATCGCACCGAGCGCGGTCGGATCGACCTGATGTTCGTTAACGGCCGCGCCCGCATGACGGTGCACGCCGGCGTCGGATCGGGCAACGCAGGCTCGGGCGAATGTTCGTGAGCAGGGGTTACCTCGGCGTGCGGCGGCGCGCCGGCGAGCGCCGTTCCACCGGCGCCGCTGCGGTCGGCGCGGCGTCGGCGGCGGCGCGCAACTCGGCGCGATACTCGTCGCGGCGCTCGTGGATGGAAGCGATCACTAGGCCCATCGGAATGCCGAGATCGACCAGGGCGGCTTCGGCCAGCTGAAGACTGGCCTCGACCGTTTCCGGCACCGTGTCGGTGACGCCGATGGCGTAGAGATGGCGCGCGTGATCGGCATCGCGGGCGCGGGCGACGATGGTCACGTCGGGGCGGCGCTGGCGGACGGCCGCGACGATGGCGTCTGCCGCGGCCGGCGCGTCGACGGTGACGACGACGGCCGACGCGTGGGCGATGCCGCAGCGGTCGAGAAACAGGGGATTGGCGACGTCGCCGTAATAGACCGGTGCTCCGCCCTCGCGGGCGCGGCCGGCGACGGCGGGAGCGCTGTCGATGGCCAGCCAGGCGATGCCGTGGCGGCCCAGCATCTCGCCGATCAGCCGGCCGACCCGGCCATAGCCGATCACCAGGGCGCGCGCCTGGTCGTCGCCTGGTGGCGGTTCCGGCGGCGGTGCCGGGGTTCCGTCCGGCCGGCGACGCAGGCGCTCGCCGAGCCGGCGTCCGATGCCGGCGAGCGCCGGCAGCGAGGCCATGCTGACCGACACCATCGTCAGCAGGATCGCGGCCGTCGTCGGCGGCACGAGGTCGATGGCGGTCGCGGCGGCCACGCCGATGAAGGCGAACTCGCCGCCCGGCGCCAGCAGCAGCGCGGCCTCGATCGCCACCGGCGCCGGCTGACGCCAGAGTCGCGCGAGGCAGACGACGATCAGGGCCTTGAGGACGACCAGTGCGGCGGCGCCCGCCAGCACGAGCACGGGATGGCGCCAAACCAGCGCCGGGTCGACGCCCATGCCGACCGAGAAGAAGAAGACGCCCAGCAGCAGGCCCTTGAACGGCTCCAGCGTGGTTTCGATGGCGCGCCTGTATTCGGTCTCGGCCAGTAGCAGGCCCGCGACGAAGGCGCCCAGCGCCATCGACAGACTGGCGGCGGCCGCCGCGGCGCCGGTGGCGATGACGACGAACAGCGCCGCGGCCATGAACAGTTCGGGGCTGCCGGTGCCGGCGACCAGCCGGAACAGCGGTCGCAGCAGCAGGCGCCCGACGAGGTAGATGCCCCCTACGGCCAGCGCGGCCTGGCCCAGCGCGATCAGCAC
>CAMDVZ010000483.1 GCA_945878895.1 Caenispirillum bisanense
AAGATGTTGAGCGTGCTGCCGGCGATCAGCAGACCCAGGAACACGCCCACCAGCGACATCGGCAGCGACATCATGATGGCGATGGGCTGCAGGAAGCTGCCGAACTGCGAGGCGAGGATGAGGTAGATGAGGATGACGGCGAGGAGGAGGGCCTGGCCGGCGAAGGCGCTGCTCTCGGCGATGTCCTTGCTGGAGCCGCCGACCACGAAGCGGTAGCCCGGCGGCAGCGCGATTTCCTTCTGGACCTTCGCGATCTCGGCGTTGATCTCGCCGACCGAGCGGCCCGAGGTGTTGGCGGTGATCTGCACCTCGCGCTGGAGGTCGCGGCGGTTGATCTGCGAGGCGCCGACGGATTGCTCGATGGTGGCGATCTGGCTGAGTTGAACGAGGCGGGGCGAGCCGTCGGCGGCGACCTGGCCGGTCGAGAGCCAGATCCGTTCGAGATCGTGGCGGCCCTCGCGGTCGGTCGGCGCCAGCCGGACCACCACGGCGTAGTTCTCGTCGTCGGGCGCCTTCCAGAGGCTGGTCTCGTCGCCGGCGAACAGGGGCCGCAGGGTGGCGGCGACCAGCGCGGTGCCGACGCCGAGATCGGACGCCACGTCGCGGCGGACCTTGACGTTGAGCAGCGGCTTGGCGGCCTTCATGTTGCGGTCGATGTCGACGGTACCGGCGATCGTGGCCATGCGTCGCATCATCTCCTGCGACACCCGGTCGAGTACGGCGTTGTCGGGCCCCTGCAGGGATATCTGGACCCGTTTCTGGACGCCGCCTTGTGGACCGCCGGGCACGTTGACCGAGATCACGAGGCCGGGAATGGCGGCCAGCCGGTCGCGGATCGGCTGCGCCATCTGGGTCGGCGAGCGCTTGCGGGCCTTCAGCTCGACGTAGCGCATGTAGACCGCGCCCTGGTTCTTGCCGGCCGAATTGCCCGTGTTGACGGTGCCGTAGGTGTAGGCGATCTCGGGGAACTCCCGCAGTGCTGCCTCGACCTGGCGAAGTTTGGCGATGGTGTAGTCGAGCGACGATCCGACCGGCGTCTCGAAGGAGACCTGGTGCTCGCCGAGATCGGCCTCGGGCACGAACTCGGTGCCGATGAAGCGCACAAGGCCGAAGCTGCCCACGAAGGCGAGCAGCGCGACGGCGAGCGTCGTCTTGCGGTGATCGAGCGCCCAGCCGATGACGTGCCTGTAGCCCGCCGCCATTCTCTCCTGGGCGCGCTCCAGCGCGCGTCCGACGCGGCCCTGCGCGCCATGCGCCTGGGGGTCGTACCAGACGCTCGACAACATCGGGTCGAGCGAGAACGACACGAATAGCGAGATCAGCACCGCGGCCGTGACCGTGATGCCGAACTGGAAGAAGAAGCGGCCGATGATGCCGCCCATGAAGGCCACGGGCAGGAATACCGCGATGATGGTGAAGGTGGTGGCGAGCACCGCCAGACCGATCTCGTTGGTGCCGTCGATGGCGGCCTGGTAGTGCGATTTGCCCATCTCCAGGTGGCGGGTGATGTTCTCGCGCACCACGATGGCTTCGTCGATCAGGATGCCGATGGCCAGGCTGAGCGCCATCAGGGTCAGCACGTTGAGCGTGAAGGAAAACGCGGCCAGCGCCATGAAGGCGCCCATCACCGACACCGGCAGGGCGAGGCCGGTGATCACGGTGCTGCGCCAGGAATACAGGAACAGGAACACGATGAGGATGGTCAGCACGCCACCCTCGACCAGCGTGCTCTGCACGTTGTTGACCGAATTGCGGATGCCGCGCGAGCTGTCGCGCACCACGTCGAGCGAGATGTCGACGGGCAGGCCGCTCTTGCGCAGCTCCTCGATGGCCGCGCGTACCCCGTTCGCCACGTCGATGGTGTTGCTACCCTGGACCTTGACGATGTCGATGGCGAGCGCCCGCTGGCCGTTGAGGAGGGCCGCGTTCTCCAGCTCCTGTTCGCCGTCGACGATCTTCGCGACCTCGCCCAGATACACCGGCCCGCCGCCGCGGCGCGCCACGATCAGGTCGGCGAAACGGCGCGGCTCGCCGACCCGGCCGTCGATCTGGATCACCCGGTCGTCGTTGCCGCGCGTGACGTTGCCGGCGGGGAAATTCTGGTTCTCCTCGCGGATCGCCTTCTGTACCTCGTTGACGCCCACCCGCAACGCCTGCATGCGCTCGGGATCGAGGTAGATGTTGATCTGCCGCTTGACACCGCCGACGATGGTGGCACGCCCGACGCCGCGTACGTTCTCCAGCCGTTTGAGGATGATCCGGTCGGTGAAGGTGGTGAGGTCGCGCAGGGTGCGGATGTCGGAGCGCACCGTGAAGGACACGATCGGGATGTCGTCGGGGTTGAAGCGCTGGATCAGCGGCTCCTTGACCTCCTCGCGGAAGCCGGCGCGGACCTGTTGCACCTTTTCGCGCACGTCCTGGGTGGCGGCCACCGCCGACACCGACAGTTCGAACTCCGCGATCACCAGCGAACGGCCCTCGAAGGACCGCGAGGACAACGTCTTGAGGCCCGAGATCGAGTTGACCGCTTCTTCCACGCGGCGGGTGATCTCGGTCTCGACGGTTTCGGGGGCGGCGCCGGGATAGTCGGTGCTGACGACGACGACCGGGAACTCGACGTTGGGAAACTGGTCGATGCCCAGCCGCTGGTAGGAGAACAGGCCCAGCACCATCAGCGCCACCATCATCATGGTGGCGAAGACGGGATTTTCGACGGCGATCTTGGTCAGGCGCATGGCGGATGGGCTCCCGGCCGATGGATCAGGGCTGGCCGGTGACGGCGACGGCCTGGCCGGGTTTCAGGCCGGGCAGATTGGCCGAGACCACGCGGGTGCCGACCGCGATGCCCGCGATCTCCACGACGTCGAGCGCTGGCCAGCGTTGGCCGGGCCGCACCGCCTGGCGTTCCAGTTTGCCCTCGCGGATCGCCAGCACGTAGTCGCCGGCCTCGTCCTTGCGGATCGCCGCCAGCGGCAGCGCGAGCGCGCCAAGGGTTTCGGCGACGGTGACCCGACCGGTCGAAAAGAGACCGCCGCGCAAGGCGGGTTCGTTTTCCGTCAGACCGACGAAAACGAGCACCGAGCGCGAGCCACTCTGGGTCGTCGGGCTGATGCGGGTGATGGTTGCCTCGAACACGCGCTCGCCGAAGCCCTCGATCTGGACGATGGCGCGCTGGCCCACGCGCAGGCGCACGACGTCGGCGCCGGGGACCTGGGCGGCGACCTCGATGCGCGAGGTGTCGAGCAGGGTCATCAGCTTGCCGTCGATGGGCAGCGATTCGCCGGGATTGGCGAAGCGTTCGCCGACGATGCCGGCGATCGGCGCCACGACGATGGCGTCCTGCAGGTTCTTGCGTACGACGTCGAGCTG
>CAMDVZ010000484.1 GCA_945878895.1 Caenispirillum bisanense
CGCGACGCCTGGTTCGCCACGGCGCCGACCAGCGTGTAGTTGATGCGCTCGCGTGCGCCGACATTGCCGACCACCGCCGGACCGGTATGCAGGCCGAACCGGGTGCGAAAGCCCGGCCAGCCGCGCTGCCGCCACTTCGCCGAGAGCCGGCGGCCGGCAGCGGCGGCCTGCAGGGCCGCCCGGCAGGCATTGGCGATGTGGTCGGGGTCGGGTTCGGGGGCGTTCCAGAACGCCATGATGCTGTCGCCGATGTACTTGTCGATGGTGCCATGGTTGGCCGACATCGGCGTGCCCAGCGCATCGAAGTAGCGCGACAGCCTTCGGGTCAGGAGTTCCGGCTCCATCGTCTCGCTGATCAGGGAGAAGCCCTCGATATCGGTGAACATCACCGTGACTTCGCGCCGCGTGCCGCCGACGCCGGTACTCTGCGGCGAACGCATGATCTGGTGCACCAGATCCTTCGAGACATAGCGGCCGAACACTTCCAGGCCCTCGCGCATCCGTTCGATCGCGTCGGACAGCCGGACGATCTCACTGATGCGGCTTGTCACGGGCACGCGATCGGAGAAGTCGAGATTGCGGATCCGCTCGGTCTTGGCAGCGATGCGCGACATCGACCGCGACACCAGCAGCGAGGCGGCAAGCGCGCCCATGATCGCGAAGGCCACCGCGATGGCGGCGGCCCCGGCTGCGCGCTCCAGCAGGGTGCGCGAATTGGCGGCAAGCTCGGCGACGGGAACCGCGGCGGCCACCACGAAACTCTGTCCCAGAGCCTCCGGAACGCGCCTCACCATGATGCGGTAGAGCAGACCGCCGACGAGAACCCGGCGGTCGACCCTCCGGTCCTTGTCGATCGCCTCATGAATCTCGCGCTTCAACGCCACGCGGACGTCCGCATCGTTGACGAGGCAATTGGGGTGGGTGCGGAGGCAACCTTCCGACTCGACTTCAACCGCGCCACGCCCGTGGCTCACCATGATGATCGCATTGGGCGTGATCTTGTAGGAGGTGAGCAGTTGAGACAGCGTCTCCAGCGTGTAGTCGAAGCCGATCACGCCGCCGCCGCCCAGCAGCGGCACGCCGGCCGAAATGCCGGCATGCTTCGACCAGGCAAAGCGATAGGGCGCCGTGAGCGCCGGACCGCCTGCCTTTTCAGCCGCGACATACCAGGGCCGTGTCCGCGGGTCGTAGTTGGTGGGCCCGATACGCTCGGGGCTTCTGGTCCCGTCGGGCGCCTGGGTCCATGTGCCTTGCCGGCGTGCCGGGCCCTCGCCGTCGACCACGCGCATGACGATCGAATCTCGCGTCGCGTCGAAGTCGGACCGCTCGGTGGGCGAGAAGGCCTCTGGATGGCCGGCAAAGACGAAGCGCCCGTCGGCGTAGCCGACGAAGGCGGCGGCCACGGCCGGATGCCGTCCCAGCATGGCGACAAGCTGGCGGCGGCGTTCATCGTCGGCAGCCGGTCCTTCGTGGGCGGCAAAGCTCGGCGAATCGGCCAGGGTCAGGCCGACATAGATCACCACGCGCAGGCCCTCGGTCAGGAACTGCTCGACCGCCTTCTCCAGTTCGGACACGCGTTCGTCGGCACTGCGCTCTTCCAGCGTGTCGACGGAGCGCCAGCCCAGCCAAAGCAGCGCCGCCAGGACCAGCGCCATCAGCGTCAGGATCGTGAGGCTGAAGGGGACGGACAGTCTGGCCGGCGTCATGTCGGGCTGAGCGTCATGCCGGCGTTCGCCGGTTGATCGGGACCGGATCGTAGCCGGGCGGGTATTTGTGCCAGGGCGTACCCTTCAGCATCGTTTCGCGCCCGACCTGATACAGGCTTCTCATGTACATCTGGTCGAACGGCTCGCGCGGCTTCCCGGTAAAGCTCTGCGGAATGTAGGCGACATTGTAGTCGATACCATCGCGCTGGGCGAGCAGGTAGAGCTGATAGAGATCGCCCACTCCCTGCGTGCTGATCAGCGTGGCCACGGCGCGTTCGACGATCTTGAGCGTGGAACGGTCGACCGTCTCGAAATCGCCGCCCGGACGCGAATTGCGGATCACGTAGAGACGGCGCTGCCGGTCCTGGAACGCCCGCCGGTTGCGATCGCCGAACACTTGGTCGGAGGACCGCGAGATCGACGGCGGATAGAGCACCACCTGGGCGACCGTGCCGCCATCGACGTTCATCTCCTGGAAACGCTCACCGTCCGCTTCGAGATCGATCATTACCGGCGGAAACGCGCCGGGGATCGAGGCCGACGCCAACAGGATCCTGGCCATCAGTTCAGCGCGGCGCGGATGGTCGCTGGCGGCAATGGCGCCCAGGTTCCACAGAATGCCCGCCTGAATATCGAGGTTGGTCGTCGCCACCACCAACAGGCGGCCCTTGTCGCGATACTCGCGGGCAATCGCCGCGACGAAGTCCGGCGTGAGGACGTTGCGGATGGTCTGCAGCAGCGGCGCCGAATCGTAGAATGAGTCGCTCAACAGGCCGACGAGAAGTCCGCGCGACACCATGATGTCGGACGTGCTGATGTCCGTATAGAAATGCTCGAGCTGCCGGTCGTACGCTTGGCCCAGAAAGGCGAACGGGGCCGTCAGCGCTCCAGTGCTGACGCCGGTGACGACCTTGAATTCCGGCCGCGTGCCGAGTTCGCCCCAGGCCGTCAGCAGACCGGCCCCATACGCGCCGTTCGCACCGCCGCCCGAGATGGCCAGGAAATTAGCCGGGCCGACATCGCTCCGCCCCTCGCGCGCCGCGTAGGCCAGCTCGCGGTCGAGCGCTTCAGACACCACGCGACCGAGCAGTGCGTCATCCGATCCATCGAGCACGATCCGCGTGCCCGCCGGCATGCCGTGAAAAGACGCCTGACCCCGAAGCCGCGCCGGAAGGGACACGAGTCGCTCCGGCGCATTGCAGGCGCCGAGCAGACCTGTGGCCACGCCCGCACCCAGTCCGCCCAGCAGGCGTCGTCGGTTCACCAGCTTCAATCCGCGGCTGAGAGGGAGTGGCAGCCTATTGCTTTACCGCCGACCACTTGCACCCGAGACTCTTCTCCGTGACCGTCAAGGTGGCGGGCGTCGCTGCCAGATCGGCGACCATGTCCAGGTTCAGGCGGCCGAGATCGAAGTCGCCGGTGTAGACGTTCGGCCGGGCGAGCTTCAGCTTGACGTGGATATTGCCCGGCATCCTGACCTCCGCCTGCCCGCCCTTCAGCGTAAACGTATGCTCGCGGGTAAACTGCGAATCGGCCGCGATGCAGCCCTGGATATTGCTGGGCGCACTCTTGAGCCAGAATTTGACCTCGGCGTCTTGCGCCATGGCAGCTGCGGGCAGCACCGAAGCAACGGCGGCGAGAACGAGATACTT
>CAMDVZ010000485.1 GCA_945878895.1 Caenispirillum bisanense
GCGCCACCGCGTCGCCCTCCTGACCGGAGGACGTCCCATGCGCCTGCTTCGACCGATCGCGCTGCTTGCCGCGCTGACGCTGGCGCATACAAGGCCGTGGCGCTGGCGCTGGTGCCGGACTTCGAGAAGCGCACCGGCCACAAGGTAACGATCGACAACGACACCGCCAGCGCGCTGGCGCTGCGGATCGAGGGCGGCGAAAGCTTCGATGTCGTGGTGGCCACGCCGGTCGCCATCGAACGGATGTTCCGCGCCGGCAAGATCGCGCCGGCCACCGCGACCAACCTCGCCCGCGTCGGCATCGGCGTGGCGATCCGCGATGGCGCCGCGGCGCCCGACATTTCCACCCTCGACGCCTTCAAACGCGCCATGCTGGCGGCCCGTGCCATCGCCTACACCGACCCGGCCTCCGGCGGCACGGCAGGCGCCTACCTCGCGCTGCAGTTCGAGCAGCTCGGCATCGCAGCCGAGCTCCGGCCCAAGTCGGTACTGGTCAAGGGCGGCCTGTCGGCCGAGCGCCTGCTGACCGGCGAAGCCGACATCGCCCTCCAGCCGGTCAGCGAACTGCTGATGGTCAAGGGCGCCCGCGTGATCGGCCCGCTGCCGGCCGCTATCCAGACCTTCATCGTCTACACCGGCGGCGTCGGCGCCATGTCCCGCGAGGTCGCGGCCGCCGAGGCCTTGCTCGCCGCTTTCTCCGGCCCCGACGCGCTGGCGGTGCTCAAGGCCAAGGGCATGGAGCCGGCGGTCCGCGATTGACATCGGAGTGTTTTTCATACACGGATACCGTGTGGGAAAATTGTACCGCCAGACCTCCCGTCGCGCGACAACGGCTCCCGCGCGACTGGGACTCACCGCTTCATGCCGATCGCCAACCGGGCCGACCGATTCACCGTACTGCGTGGACTACTCGCGCCGGTCGTTTTCTCCGTCCCGTTCTGGTGGCCCACCACCGGCCTCGCCGCGCTGCTCTTGCCGCTGGCCATGTTCGTGCTGATTGGCGAAACCAACTACCTGCTGCATCTCCATATCCACCGCCCGCTCTCGACGCGACGCTGGCTGAATCTGACACTCGACCTGTGCATGGCCGTCGCGACTGGCATGACGGCGTCGAACTGGCGCATCCAGCACCGTTACGGTCACCACGAACGCAAGGATATCCCGTACCGCGTCGGCGCCGAGTGGGAGACCGCCCGCTACACGCCGCGAGGGGCACTGTCGTTTTCGATCCGGTCGATCTGGCCCACGTTCTGGCGGCCAATCGTCGAATCCTGGCGGCGCGGCGTGCTGGCCAACGAAACGACGCCGATCGGTTATCGCTGGGCCTTCGTCGAACAAGTCGGACTGATCCTGCTCGTGGCCGCGCTGGCGGCTTGGCAGCCATGGGTCGTCCTGACCTTCGTGTTGCCGTGGTGCGGCACGATCTATTTCATCACCCGTTACGTCGACTACCTCAACCATGTCGGCTGCGACGAGACCGGACCGGCCCCATACGCGCGCGCCAACAATTGCCTGCACCCGCTGTTCAACCGCTTCACCCACAATTTCGGCTACCACACCGCCCACCATCTGCGCCCGACGGCGCACTGGACCGAGCTGCCGGGCATCCAGGCAGCCATCGCGCACAGGATCCCGCCGTCGTGTCTGAAATCCTACAGCTGGTCCTGGGTTCTGCTGCCGTGGCACTGCGTCCAGTCCCTGCGCGGACGGATGTAGCCCCATCGCCTGCACCTGCATCTGCACCCGCACCTTCATCGTCCCCTCACCCCAGCCGCAACAACGGCACGGCGGCGGCCGTCAGCAACACCGCCGCGATCCGCATCGGCGTGAACCGCTCCTTCAGCCAGAGCACCGCGATCAGGATCGCGAAGATGGCGCTGGTGTCGCGCAAGGCGGCGGCGGGCGCGATCGGCGCTCCGCTCCACACCCACACGATCAGCAGGTACGACACCGTCTACGCCACGGCGACCGGCACCGCGACGGCCCATTGTCCCTTCAGCTGGGCCCACGGCGATCCCGCCGCCCGCTGGCGCCAGCACATGGCCGCGGCGTTGGTGGCGGAGACGACGAAACCGTAGGCCCAGGGCGAGCCCGCGACGCGCACGCCCTGGCCGTCGCAGATCACGCAGGCCGCCGTCCCGAATCCCGCCACGAGGGTCCAACCCAGCGCCTGCATGGTGACGCCCTTGTCGCGCGCGGCATCCCACGCCAGCACGGCCAGCGACGCCACGATCGCCAGGACGCCGGCGAGCGCGCCAACGCCGATCCGGTCGCCCGCCAAGCCGGCCGCCAGCGGCACCACGAGCAGCACCGCCACCGCGCGCACCACGGGATAGACGATGCCGAACCCGCCGAGCGCGTAGGCCCGCAACAGCGCCGAGACGGTCAACACGTTCAGACAGGTCGAGGCGGCGATCCACGGCCACGCGGCGGCGGCCGGCAAGCCGACCCACAACAGCCCCGGCAGCACGGGCAGCGCGCTCAGCAGCATCTGCGCCGTCATCGCGCGGGTCGGTTCGCGGCTCGTCTTCACGGCGGCGTTCCAGCCGGCATGCAACAAGGCGCTCAGCAGTGCCGCGAGGACGTGCGTGGTGTCCATCGTTCGGAAGCCCTCCCCGGCGCTCGAGCCGCGGTCGGAGCGTATACCGAACCGAGGGCCGGACCGCGACGCGTTCCGATCGCCGCCGCTCCAGGTTCAGGGCGAACGCGAACACCGCCGGTCCGCTCCATAGGCGCTGGTTTCAGGCCTGGCGCAGCGTCGTGCCGACATCACCGGTGTCGTCCCGAACGGACTGAGAGCCCCGGCGCAGCGTCGATACGGCGTGAAACCACGAAGAATCAGGGATCCCTCGCTTCGCTCGGGATGACGGGGTACGTGTCATTTCGACCGTGCGCCAACCCCTCAGCCCACACCCGTCCGTCTTCCGCCGAACCGGGTCGCGCGCCACGTCCGGAATTTTACCCGGATGAAATTGCCGGCCCGCGGGCGGACGAAGTACGGCTGTTCTTGCTCGCGCGAAGCACCGGATCGGATCGTCGGCCCGCTCGTCATCCCATCGCCGAGACGTAGCCGAAGAAGTTGCTGACCACCGTGCCCGTGTCGAGCCCCATCATGTTCTTCGTCTTGCCCCAGGTCCACAGACGCAGGCCCACCTTGTCGCCCTGGATGCCGTCGCCACCGGTCAGCACGACCCAGTGGTTGGCCGTCGCGAAGGCGCCGCCCTTGGTGGTCGGCTTGTCGACCATGGTGGCGTTGACGAACAGGCAGACGCGGCGACCCTGCGCCACCAGCCCGGGGGCGGTCTTCAGCGTGCCCGCGTTCTTGGTGAAGAAGACGTT
>CAMDVZ010000486.1 GCA_945878895.1 Caenispirillum bisanense
AGCAGGCGGCGCTCCCGTAACGCCCCCGACGACGCCAGCCAAACCTGATCGCGAAACGCAGGAAGGCCCCCCGCGGGGGGCCTTCCTGCCAGCCTCACTGATGCATCTTTACTCCGGCGTACCGATGCATTTTGTCTCCGGCGTTGACAACTGATTGATTAGTAGTATCGAGCGCGACCTTCACGATCACTCGTCGTAGAGTTCGTCGCGCGTCCACGGACCGACGTCGAGGGTGGGCTGGTTTCGCAACCGGTCGAACAGCGCCTTGCGGGCCGCCTCGCGCGGTTGCTTCTCCGGCTCGACCGGCACCAGCTTCGCGACCGGCTTGCCGTGGCTGGTGATGACGTAGGTGCCGCCCTGGCGGACCTCGCGCAGGACGCTGGAGAATTTGCGGTTCGCCTCGGCGGCGGAGATGCTCTTGTCCATGACGGACCTGGATGTAGTGAGAATGACTACTTTCTAGCAGAATCTCGCCCGCCCCGCCACGACCGACCCTTCGCGTCAGACGTCGAACACCATCTCGAAGCCGGCGAAGATCATGCGCTTGCCGTCGAACGGCATCCCCCCTTCGGGATGCATGCGCGGATCGGCCATGACCTTCGCCATGCCCGCGTCGCGCGCCGCGCGCGGGGGCCACAGGATCCACGACAGGCAGACGGTCTCGTCGGGCTGGCACTTCACCGCCATCGGAAACGACGTGAGCTTGCCCTCGGGCACGTCGTCGCCCCAGCATTCCACGACCTTCAGGGCGCCGTGTTCCCTGAAAATCGCGGCGGCGTCCCTGGAGTGGCGCAGATACTCTTCGCGGCGCGCGGTCGGCACCGGAATCACGCAACCATCGACGTAGGTCATTGTCGCTCTCGCCTCTCAAAGATTGGCCGCGAGCGCGGCGAGCTGGTCGGTGCAGATACCCCAGCCGGCGTGGAAGCCCATCGTCTCGTGCGCTTCCTTGTCGGCGAGCGTCCAATGGTGGACGCGGGCGGTGTAGTTCGTCTTGCCGTCGCCGACATCCTCGAACGTCAGGACCGCCGTCATGAAGGGCTTGTCCGAGGGTTCCCACGCTGAGACATAGGCATCGGTGAAAACCAGCCGCCGGTTCCTTACGACCTCCAGATAGACGCCGCGGTGGGGCATTTCGGTGCCGGCCGGCCCGCGCATCACCACCAGGTTCGCTCCGCCGGGACGGAGATCGACCTCCGCCCTCGCGGTTTCCCACGGCGGCGGCGTGAACCAGCGCACCATCAGCGCCGGCTCGGTCGAGCAGCGGAACAGCTTGTCGGGCGAGGCGCCGACGACGCGCGTCAGCACGAGATCGCGGTCGGCGATGGTTGGCGTTGTATCGGCGGTCGGCATGTCCGGGGGCTCGCGTGGTGAGGCGTCAGGCGCAACGGCCCGAACGATCGAACAGCGATTCGAGATAACGCCGCAGATGTCCGAGACTTTCGATCGCGCCCTCGGGGCCGCCCCGGGCCTTGGCCATCACGAAGGCGCCCTGCAGCACCGACTGGATGAACAGCGCGACGCTGTCGGCGCTCCACGGCGCGTCGGGCGCGTACAGGCGCCGCGCTTCGGCGACGTCGGCTTCGAGCATGGCGACGTGGTCACCCATGTGGCGGCCGCAAGCGGCCCGGAGCGCCGGGTGGGTCTCGTAGGTCTCCTGCACCATGGTGCCGAGCAGGCAGGTGAATTGCGGCAGCGCGCCGCGCAACAGCCCGACGCGGAAATCGACGTAGCCGAGCAGCCGGTCCACCGGATCGGCGGCGGCACGATAGGGCGCGGTGGCGAACAGCCTGTCGGCGCGAGCGGCGAAATAGTCGGCCGCCGACAGCGCCAGATCTTCCTTGCTCCTGAAATGATGGAAGAAGCTGCCCTTGGTCAGCCCGGCGGCATGACAGACATCGTCGACGGTGCTCGCCGCGTAACCGCGCGCGCGGATCACCTGCAGGGCGGCGTCGAGGATCCGGGTCTTGGAATCGTGCGGGGCAATGCGCGTGGTCATGATGTACCGGGCTGATCGGGTCATTTAAATACCAACCAGTCGGTATGTTGTCAAATCACGGCCCATGCGACGCCAGCGACATCGTCGCTACGGGATCGCCGTTTCGGTTGGTGAATCCGGCCACCACCCGGCGCGCGGTGCGCCGGGTGGAGGCCGCGGCGGACGCTCAGTTCGCAGCGAAGCAGTAAAGCAGGCCAGCCCCGCCGGATGCCTTGAGCAGGTCCGGACTGCAACCGCGCGAGGGATGCGAGGCATTCCACGACCGCGAGGGGACGTCGTCGCGCAGCCCCATGCGGTCGTGATGGCCGACCGTGGCGGCACCGTCGGTGCTGCTGGTCCAGTTGCGGCACGTCATGTCCTTGTCGGCCGGCGGGGAGCGGCCATCGACGGTCGATCCGGTCAGGATGTCGTGCTGGTTGATCACGAACAACCGGCTCGGAATGCGCCGGCCGTTCTCGGCGAGGCCGGTCTCGGTGTTGATGCGGTTCTTCATGGCGTCGTGCAGGTCATCGACGTTGGCCGCGATCAACGTGCCCTCGGCGTTGGCCCACGGCCCCTTGCCGATCCGGTCGCGCGCGTCGATGGCGGTGGCGCCGCCGACGGCCTGGACGCTGAGGTAGGCGCGCCACGTTTTCGCCCCGGCACCAGCCCGCGCCGCCAGCGCCTGGCAATGCGCGTCGGCGCCGGCGATACCGCCATAGTCGGCGCCTTTGGGGCCACCGGCGCTGGTGATGAAGAAGCTCATGTTGGGAAACTGCGGTGGCTGCGGCGGCGGTGCCGGCTGCGTCGGCGCCGGGCGCCGCGATGACCGGCTTGTGGACGTCGCGCGAGCAGGGCGGCAAACGCGCCGCCGTGCTCTGGGCCGGGACGGCGCTTGCCACCATGGCCGGCTCGCGGGTGGTCTTCGGCATGGTCTCCAGACCGGTCTTGCCGGCAAGCGACGGACCCGTGCCGGTCGTGGCCATGGCGTCGACCGGTTGCGGCGCCATTTCGGTCGGAGGCAGGCCGGCGGTGGACTGCATGCCGACCCCGCGCGAGATCGTCGAGGCGACGCGCGCCATCAGGTCGGGCACCGAGCCGGCCGGGTCGGTGATCAAGCCGCTGGCCGACAAACTCGGATTGACGCCGGATGCCGTCGCGTCGCTGCTCAAGGCCCTGGTCGCCGGACAGATTGCCGAGGAGCGGTTGATCGACCGGCTGGTCGAGGCCGCCGCCGTTCAGCGCGAAACCCTGGCCGCCCTGTCGACGCGGCAGAGCGGCGACCCGAAGGCCAGGGACCTGTTTGCCGCCGCCCATCGCGCGCGGACCGTCGGCGATCATGTCAAGGCACAC
>CAMDVZ010000487.1 GCA_945878895.1 Caenispirillum bisanense
CGGACCTACGAGAAGGGCATCCGCGTCAGCGATGTCCAGATGAAGACGCTCGACCTTCGCGGCGACGCCTTCCATCCGGAATGGAACTACGCCATCGTCCCGCGCAAGAGCGATAAATCGTAGCTGTTATCCTGGCGACTGTCCTTACGGTGGCAGGAAGGACTGGCAATTGCGGTCCGTCATCCTCGATGGCGACTGGACTTTCGTGACGCGCAACGCGATCGATTTCCGTGGACCCGCCGGGCGGCCGGGAACGAGGGGCCAGTATGCCGGCGTCGAACTGCACGCCGGACTCGTGTGCCTCGACGGGCCAACCGGCCTCGACCTCGACATGCAGCTGGAATTGTTCGCGCAGGCACTCGACGAACTCGCCCTCGATCCGGATCTGGTCAATCAGGTTCTGGAGGTTGTGATCGAGGGCGATAGCCTGCGGATCTGGCGCTATCAACTCCCGTCCGACGGGTGAGCGTCGCTGGTGGTTTTGGCGATGCATCCGGGATTGCCGTCCGGATGCGCACCCGCCTATCCTGCCGGCATGGCCAAGCGACCGGGACAACCGAAAGACGACGCCGCGCAGGAGGAATCGCGCGTCGAGGCGTTCATCGCGCGTTGGCAGGGGCGCGAGGGCGGCCAGGAGCGCGCCAACTACGCCCTGTTCCTGCCCGAGCTCTGCGCCGTGCTGGGCTTGGCACCTCCCGATCCGGCCGACCACACGACGGAGCGCAACGACTACGTCTTCGAGCGCCTGGTGCGCGAGGTCGGCCGTGACGGCAAGACGTCGAACCAGCGAATCGATCTCTACAAGCGCGGCGCCTTCGTGCTGGAGGCCAAGCAATCGCGCCTGAAGGGCGGCAAGAAGGAAGTGACGGGACAGGCCGACCTCTTCGTGCCGGAGGAGGGCAAACGCGGGCGGCGCGGCGCGGACCGCGCGTGGGACGTGCTGATGATGAACGCGCGGCAGCAGGCCGAGGACTATGTCCGCCTGCTGCCGCCGGACCATCCGCCGCCGCCGTTCGTCGTCGTCTGCGACGTCGGGCACTGTTTCGAGGTCTACGCCAATTTCCGGCGCGACGGCAAAGCCTACGACCAGTTTCCCGACCGCCAGTCGTTCCGCATCTATCTCGACGAACTGCGACAACCCGACACCCGCGAGCGCCTACGCCTGATCTGGAACGATCCGCTGTCGCTCGATCCGGCGCGCAAGTCCGCCCGCGTCACGCGCAAGATCGCCGAACGGCTGGCGGCGGTGTCCAAGGCGCTGGAGGCCGGCAAGCACCCGCCGCAGGAGGTGGCGATGTTCCTGATGCGCTGCCTGTTCACGATGTTCGCCGAGGACATCGGCCTGTTGCCCGAGAAGTCGTTCAAGCGGGTACTGGAGCGCTGCGAGCCGGAACCGGACAAGCTTGGCCCGATGGTCGGCCAGCTGTGGGAGGCAATGGACAAGGGCGGTTTCGCCTACGCCATCGAGGCGCAAGTCCGTCGTTTCAACGGCGAGTTCTTCAAGACCCGAACCGTGCTGCCGCTGCGCCGCGAGGAAATCGGCGAACTGCGGCAGGCGGCCAGCTACGACTGGCGCGACGTCGATCCGTCGATATTCGGCACCTTGCTGGAACAAGCGCTCGATCCCGCCGAACGCCAGCGCCTGGGCGCGCACTACACACCGCGCGCCTATGTCGAGCGGCTCGTGATCGCCACCGTGATCGAACCGCTGCGCGCGGACTGGCGCAAGGTGCTGTCGACGGCCGAGCGCCTGACGGCCGCCAAACGAAACGTCGACGCCGCCGCGACGGTGCAACGGTTCCACAAGTCGCTGTGCGAGGTCCGCATTCTCGACCCCGCCTGCGGCACCGGAAACTTTCTGTACGTCGCGCTTGAACTGCTGAAGCGCCTCGAAGGCGAAGTGCTGGAGGCGCTCGCCGATCTGGGCGGCCAGGAGGCGCTCGGCGGTTTCGAGGGCCTCACCGTCGACCCGCACCAGTTCCTCGGGCTGGAATTGAACACGCGCGCGGCGGCCATCGCCGAGCTGGTACTCTGGATCGGCCATCTGCAATGGCACGCGCGCACCAAGGGCGGGCTGCCGTCCGAGCCGATCCTGAAGGCGTTTCGGAACATTGAGGTCAAGGACGCGGTGCTAAGCGCAAACAAGATACTCGCGCTTGATCAGAACGGGCGGCCGCTATCGACCGCAAGCAATGACGGCGCTGCGATGGAAGTGTACATCTACGCCAAGCCGCGCCGTTCCGAATGACCGACCGCAGAGTTCATCGTTGGCAACCCGCCCTTTATTGGCAAGGGCGTCCAAATGCGCAGTGCCTTGGGCCAGCCCTATCTGGATGCATTGAAGACTGCGCATCCGGATATGGAGTCGTCGGCCGATTTCGTTCTGTATTGGTGGAATCACGCTGCCGACTTGTTGACCCGCAAGGGCTCAGTCCTCAGACGATTCGGACTGGTCACTACGAACTCCATCACACAAGTCTTTAATCGCAAAGTGGTCGAGCGCCATGTTCGCGCGAAGAAGCCAATTTCCCTCGTTTGGGCAATACCCGACCATCCTTGGAGGGACGCGGCTCAGGGAACGGCTGCCGTACGCATTGCGATGGTGGTGGCCGAGGCAGGCACAAAGGATGGCCTGTTGCGCGAAGTTGTCCACGAGACCGACGTAGACTCCAGTTCACCGGTCATCCAATTTCGCGATACGCGCGGACACATCAACGCCGACTTAACCGTTAGAGTGGACGTGACGAGCGCTACGTCGTTGTTGTCCAACGATGGACTGGCCTCGATGGGGCCAGCATTGGGCGGTCGCGGTTTTGTGATCAAAAAGCAAGAGGCAAAGCACCTTGGAGGCGATGCGCATTCGCCATGGCTAAAAACCCTCACCGCTGGGCGCGACATTACTGGCCATCACCGCGGACGTTATGCAATCGACGTCCGCGTCTACACATCTGACGATGATCTTAGGCGAGAACTACCGGCAGTATATCAGCATTTGAAGGCCACTGTTTTTCCGAAGCGAGTCGACAACAACGATCTGCGACTTCGTCAATTTTGGTGGCGTTTTCGTCGGTCGAATGAGGTTTATTTTGGCGTCGTCGAAAGGTTGTCTCGGTTCATCGCAACGGTTGAAACGACCAAACACAGAATTTTCGTTTTCGTTGGCGCGAATGAACTCCTAGCAGCCTGTCGGACTTAAAGCATCGTGGGGGATGGTCGGGGATTCCCACGGGAATCGCGTCCGTATAGAATCGTGGGACGGCTTTGGGAAGGAGCGCCCCGCGATGAGCAACTTCCGCCCGACGGACCGCGAGACCAGCTATCTG
>CAMDVZ010000488.1 GCA_945878895.1 Caenispirillum bisanense
CTCTCCGGCAAAAGTGTTTCACGTGAAACACTCCCGACGGCTCCCGCAGCCGGTGGCGAGAGACGGTCCGAGGCGCCAGGCCCCCCCGTCAAAAGTGTTTCACGTGAAACACTCCCGACGGCCTCCCCGGCCGGCGGCGAGGGACGGTCTGGGGAGCCGGGACCGTCCGGCAAAAGTGTTTCACGTGAAACACTGTCCCCGGCATCCGGTCCCTGCTCCTCGCCAAGATCGACAGAGGCGGAACGGTCGCGAACACCCCTCATACCTTCCCCCGCCGGTGGCGAGGGAAGGTATGATGAGTCGGGACTCTCCGGCAAAAGTGTTTCACGTGAAACACTCCCGATGGCTCCTCCGGCCGCCGTCGAGGGACGAGCCGAGGAGCCGGGACCGTCGGGCAAAAGTGTTTCACGTGAAACAGCGTCCCCGGCGCCTCGCGAGCCGTCGCGGATCGTGTTGGGGTCGGTGGCCCGGCGGGCGACGGCGCTGGCGAAGCCGCGGCGCATTTCGTGGGCGGGCCCGGCCTCCGGGGTTTCGCGCGATACCACCCGGAGATGGGCGCGCGAGCCCACCCGGGTCTGGCCGCCCGGCGTCACCGCGCGTGGCGGCACGGCGCGTCCGATCCGGGGGATGTCGCCGGAAGGCCCGTCGGTGTCGGCGACGGTGCCGGCGTCGTCCGGAAGGGCGTCGTTGTTGGCGCTATCCGGGGCCAGCGGCGCGTCGGCCGCCACGCGCCCTATTATAAGGTGTGTCGGCGACTCGTCGGCGGCGTCCCCCGCTGCCTCGGCCGAGGCGACCACTGGCCTGGCGCCAAACCGGACGCCGTGATGGCTACCTGTGTAAACCGCCGTCGCGCCGCCGGTATCGACCGCTTCGCCAACCGAGCCGCCGTCGGGCGGCGCAACGGTCGCCGTCTCCGCCGCCGCGTCGTGATTGTCGGTGATCGGGCCGACCGGCGGCACGTTCCCGGCACCGGGCATCGCATGACCCTGACCGATATCGAAATGCGGCGGTGCGTCGGCGTAATCGCCATCGTCCCGGTCGGGCTCGCGGAAACCCCAGCCACGGCCGGGTCGGTCGGTGGTTAGCGGCTGGATCGAACGCCAGCGCGGATCGAACCGCCGTCCTCCATGCCCTTGTTTCACGTGAAACGCGGCTCCCGCCCGATCAGGCCGCCCGCCGGCGGACAAACTTCAACAACGCCACCAGTGCCGCCGGGGTGACGCCCGCGACGCGCGCCGCCTGCCCGAGGGTCGCTGGCTGTTGCGTGGTGAACTTAGCCCGCATTTCGGCCGATAGCGAGGCGATCGCGCCATAGTCGATGTCGCGCGGCAATTCGAGCGCCTCGTCGCGCCGGTAGGCATCGATGTCGGCCTGCTGGCGGCCGAGATAGCCGCTGTAGCGGGCGTCGATCTCCAGCTGCTCGCCGACCGGCCGCGCAATCGCCGCCAGCTCCGGCCAGATCGCCGATAATACGTCCAGCGTTACATCGGGGTAGGCCAGAAGATCGGCAGCCGACCGCACGACACCGTCTTGGTTGACCGCGACGCCGCGTTTGGCCAGCGCCGACGGACTCATGCGCAGGCCGCGCGCCAGACTCTCGGCCGCGTCGAGCGCCGCGGCCTTGCGGGCCCACGCCGCGGCCCGGGCCGACCCCACGACGCCGATTTCGATGCCGCGCGCGGTCAGACGACGGTCGGCGTTGTCGGCTCGCAGCAACAGGCGATATTCGGCCCGCGACGTGAACATGCGGTAGGGTTCGGGGGCGCCGAGTGTCGTCAGATCGTCGATCATGACGCCGATATAGGCATCGGCGCGGTCGACCACGAAGCGCCGCCCGCCGCCGTCGGCCAGCAGCGCCGCGTTGATGCCGGCCATCAGCCCCTGCCCGGCGGCTTCCTCGTAGCCCGTGGTGCCGTTGATCTGTCCGGCGAGGAACAGGCCCGGCAGGCGCCGCGTTTCCAGCGTCGCGGTCAGCTCGCGCGGATCGACATGGTCGTACTCGATGGCGTAGCCCGGCCGCAGGATGGTGGCGTGTTCGAGGCCCGCGATGCTGCGCACCATCGCCGTCTGGACATCGGGCGGCATCGAGGTAGAAATGCCATTGGGATATACCGTGGGGTCGTCGAGACCTTCCGGTTCGAGGAAAATCTGGTGCCGCTCGCGACCGCCGAAGCGCACCACCTTGTCCTCGATCGAGGGACAGTAGCGCGGGCCGCCGGACTGGATCTGGCCGCTATAGACCGGCGCGCGATGGATGTTGGCGGCGATGATGGCGTGCGTGGCGGGATTGGTGGCGGTGATGAAGCACGACACCTGCGGCACCACGATCCGGTCGGTCATATAACTGAAGGGTATCGGCGGATCGTCCCCTCTCTGCTCCTGCAGCGCCGCCCAGTCGATCGTGCGACCGTCCAGACGCGGCGGCGTGCCGGTTTTCAGCCGCCCCAGCGCGAAACCCGCCCGCTCCAGCGTTACCGACAATCCCGTCGAGGGCAGTTCAACCGAGTCGATGGACTCAACCGACGCGGCGCCCGCGAACCCCGCTCCGGCGTGCCCCTTGGCGCGCCCCGCCGGAATCCGCCGCTCGCCGCAATGGATCAGCCCGCGCAAAAAAGTCCCCGTCGTCAGCACCACCGCGCCGCACGCCAGGATCCGCCCGTCGCCCAGCACGACGCCGGCGACACGCCCATCGCCGCCGATCACCAGATCCTCGACCGCGCCGGCCAGAATCGTCAGCCCCGCCTGCTCCGCCAGCACCGCCTGCATCGCCGTCCGGTACAGCGCCCGATCCGCCTGCGCCCTCGGCCCGCGCACCGCCGGCCCCTTGCTGGCATTGAGCGTGCGGAACTGGATGCCGGCCCGGTCGATCACACGCCCCATCAACCCGTCGAGTGCATCGATCTCGCGCACGAGATGGCCTTTGCCGAGCCCCCCGATCGCCGGATTGCACGACATCTCGCCCAAGGTCGCCGGATCGTGCGTCACCAGGCAGGCGCGCGCGCCCATCCGCGCCGCCGCGGCGGCGGCCTCGCAGCCCGCGTGCCCGCCGCCCACGACGATCACATCGAAAGAAGAAGAAATTCCAATCACGCCGCGCACATCAGGGAAAGGCGGGGCGGAGTCAAGCCGGCGATGGCGAGCAATATGGCACGCTCGCCGTTGGTCAATCAGCTAGGGCCTGTCCCTAATTATTCGATTCCCAAACGGCGTGCCAGGTGATTCATAGCGGGTTGGCCGAACGGGAGGGCTGACCAATGCGCCGACATGGCTTGAGCGACCACCAGTGGAAACGGATCGAAAACCTGCTGCCGGGGCGAA
>CAMDVZ010000489.1 GCA_945878895.1 Caenispirillum bisanense
GGAGTGGCGCGCGCCCGGATTTTGCCGGCTTGGCGAGGTTTCGTCGGTTCGAAGCCGCGCGGATGCCCTGGCGCCACGTTCACCCGATTGCCCGACCTACGCCGGCAGGTGGCAAACCGCCTCGATGTTGTGGCCATCGAGATCGAGCACGAAAGCGCCGTAGTAGTCCGGGTGATAGTGTGGCCGCAGACCGGGGCCGCCGTTGTCGGTGCCGCCGGCCGCCAGCGCCGCGGCGTGGAAGGCGCGGACGGTGGCGCGATCCCTGGCGACGAGGGCGACGTGGACGCCCGGTTTCGCGGGCCGCGGCGCGCCGTCGCCCTGGCCGATCCAGAAGGTCGGGCGGCCGATGCCATAACCGACATAGGTCTCGAACCGCATGACCGGCGCGATGCCGAGCGGGGCCAACGCCTTGTCGTAGAACGCCGAAGAGCGTTCGATGCTGGCGACGGTCAGGCCGATATGGTCGAGGATCCGAGTCTGCGCGTCCATGGCTGTCTCCCGCGATGAACCGCCATCATAGCGGGTCCTGGCGGGCGCGGGGTGGAACTCTCGCGCCGCGACGGCCATTGCGCCGGATCAGTCGAAATCCCGTGCCAACATCGCCCGCACGGTCTCCGGCATCACCGCGAGGTGTCCGTAGGCCGGATGGGCGAAGCCGATCACGACCTCCGCTCCGTCCTGGCGGAACTTCGCGATCTGCGCCGTGGTGAAGGGAAAGTGCACGAACTGGATCGAGGAGGCTTTGCCGTCCTCGCGGGTGCGTTCCTGGTCGTCCTCGGCGACGCCTTTCACGATCTCGCCCGCGAAACGCAGGCTCATCGTATGTTCGATGCCGCCCAGCGTCGCCAGCACGCGCGCGCGCCGGGTCGGCTCGTCGATCTCGAACATCACGGTGGCGGTGAGTTCGGCGCCGTTGGGCACCAGCGGATTGTAGGCCGCCAGCTCGTCGGGAATCTGCGCCGGCCCGCCCTTCTCGATGTAGAGCATCTCCTGCACCTGGTGGCGCATGGTCTCGAAGCTCTCGAAATAGAACGTCGCGACCGGTCCGACCTCGACCCGACGGTGCTTCTTCACCTCCGATATCGCGCGGCGGCGCTCGGCCCGGACCTTCAGGTACTCGGGCAACGGCAGCAGGTCGGCTTCGGTGATCTTGCGCATGGGAATCGATTCGGAACGGAGACGGAAGAAGTTGGAAGTCAGGACGTCAGGCCATAGGCCCGCGCCATCAGTTCGATCGGATGCGGGGCGGACCGGCGGGCCGGTTTGGCGCCATCGCCCGCCGTGTCGGCTTCGATCGACTCCATGATCTGGGCCAGATGGTCGGCGGCCAGCGGACATTCCGAAACGACGTGGGCGGTCTTGCGCTGCAACGCCTGGCTGGCGGCGGGCTTGCCGACCTTGGCGGCGATGTCGAAATTCTCCGTCCGCGCGCCCCAGAGACCACCGTGTCCGGAACAGCGCTCGACCACGCCGACGCGCGTTTCGGGCACCAGACGCAGCATTTCGGCGGCTTTCGGTCCCATGTTCTGGGCCCGCGCGTGGCAGGCGAGATGCACCGTGACGCCGCCCTCGATCTTCGCCAGGCCGGGGGCCAGGCCTTCTTTCTTCGCGATGTCGACGACATACTCGCTGACGTCGTACGTGGCGCGCGCCAGACGCTTCACGTCGGCATCCCCGGGCGCCAGCAACGGCCATTCGAATTTCAGCATCAGCGCGCAGGACGGCGTCAGCGCGATCACGTCGTAACCCTTGTCGATCCACGGCAGCAGGGCGGCGGTCACCGTCTTCGACTGCGCCACGACGCCTTCGAGATCGCCCAACTCCAGCTTCGGCATGCCGCAACAGGCGGGGTGCAGGACTTCCAGCTCGACGCCGTTCTTCGCCAGCACGCCACGCGCGGCCTGGCCAATGTCGGTGTTGTTGAAATTCACGAAACAGGTCGCGTAGAGAACGGCCTTGCGCTTGCCGAACGCCGGCGCCTCGCGATTGACCGTGATCAGCTCGCTCGCCACGCGTTTCAGCAGGGTCTTGCCGGCATAGCGCGGCAGCCGCGCGCCGTGATGGATGCCCGCGACCGACTCCAGAACCTTGCGGGTCGTCGTATTGGTTTCGTCGGTCGCCCAGTTGGCGATGCCGGAGACCATCGTGGCCAGGGTGCCGTTGCGATCGGTCCGCGCCAGCTGGCGCTCGACGAAGGGCACGCCGTTCTTTTTCGCTTCGACGGCGCGGTGGCGCAGCATCAGATGCGGAAAATCCAGAGCCCATTCGTGCGGCGGCACGTAGGGGCATTTAGTCATGAAACAGAGGTCGCACAGCGTGCAGGCCTCCTCGACCTTCACGTAGTCCTCGACCTTGACGCCATCCATCTCGCCGGTCGGACTCCCGTCGACCAGATCGAACAGGCGCGGAAAGGAATCGCAGAGATTGAAGCAGCGGCGGCAGCCGGCGCAGATTTCGAAGACCCGCTCAAGCTCCTTGTCGAGCTTCGCCTGGTCCCAGAAGTCGGGATTGTGCCAGTCGACGGGGTGCCGGACCGGCGCTTCGAGGCTGCCTTCGCGCATGACTACCGACTCGTTTCAAACCAGAGGCCGATCGTCGCCGGGCGGAGCGGCAGCCGCGCCGCCCGGCGAACAGGGATCAGGCGAGCGAGTCCAGCGTGCGCTGGAACTTGCCGGCGTGGCTCTTCTCGGCCTTGGCGAGCGTCTCGAACCAGTCGGCGATCTCGCCGAAGCCTTCTTCGCGCGCGGTGCGTGCCATGCCCGGGTACATGTCGGTGTACTCGTGGGTCTCGCCCGCGACCGAGGCCTTCAAGTTGTCCGACGTGGTGCCGATCGGCAGGCCGGTGGCCGGGTCGCCGGTTTCTTCCAGGTACTCGAGATGGCCGTGGGCGTGGCCAGTCTCGCCTTCGGCGGTCGAGCGGAACACGGCGGCGACGTCGTTGTAGCCTTCGATGTCGGCCTTCTGGGCGAAATAGAGATAACGGCGGTTGGCCTGGCTTTCGCCGGCGAACGCGGCCTTCAGATTGCCTTCGGTCTTCGAACCCGCAAGCTTGGTCATGACGATCTTCCTCTCCTCGACGACGCCGGCATGGCGTCCCGGCGCCAGCGACGGGCGACATCGGCACGCCGCCCCGCTCCACTGGCTTGGATCGATACTAGGAGCCGACGGAAAACCGGTCAAGAGTTTAGAAGTATTCTAAACCATGCCGCCTAGCAGCCTGTCGGACTGAGGTGAACGGGCGAGAAAGTTCGCCCCGGGCGGGCCTCGGCGGACCGCGCGGTCGTGTCGGGGGCGTCCCGGCGATGTCTCGGGACAG
>CAMDVZ010000490.1 GCA_945878895.1 Caenispirillum bisanense
AGGCGAGGTCCTTTTCGCCACGGCCTCGCGCGGGCGCTACTCGACCGACGCCTCGATCTACCAGATCGACCCCGTGGGCGTGGTGGTGCCGCGCGACGAGGACGATCTGGCGCGCGCCATCGACGTGGCGCGCGACGCCGGCGTGCCGATCGTGCCGCGCGGTGCCGGCACCTCGCAGTGCGGCCAGACGGTCGGCGAGGCGCTGGTGCTGGATTGCTCCAAATACCTGCGCGAGGTGATCGGCTTCGACAAGGAGCGCGGCGAGGTCACGGTCCAGCCCGGACTGGTGCTCGACCATCTCAACGCCTGGCTGAAGCCGCACGGCGTGTGGTTTCCGGTCGACGTGTCGACGGCCGCGCAATGCACGCTGGGCGGCATGGCGGGCAACAATTCCTGCGGCTCGCGCAGCATCCGCTACGGCAACATGGTCCACAACGTCGCCGCCATCGACGCCATCCTGGCCGATGGCACGCGGGGGCGCTTCGACGCCGCGCGTCCCGCCGATCTGGCGCCCAAAGTGCGGGCGCTGGCCGACGCCGCGGCCGGCCTCGCCAGCCGCGAGCGCGCCGAGATCGCCGACAAGTATCCGACCGTGCTGCGCCGGGTCGGCGGCTACAATCTCGACGTCTTCGCCTGCCGCAACGAGCGGCCCTACACGAACGACGGGTCGGTCAACCTCGCCCATCTGCTGGTCGGCAGCGAGGGCACGCTGGCGGTGACGCGCCGGCTGACCCTGACCGTCGCGCCGCTGCCGAAACACAAGACGGTGGGCGTCGTGAACTTCCCGAGCTTCCATCGCGCGATGGAACTGGCGCAACACATCGTCACGCTGAAGCCGGTCGCGGTCGAGCTGGTCGACCGCACCATGATCGAGCTGGCGCGCGCCAACCCGGCCTTCCGGCCGGTGATCGAGGCGGCCCTGATCGGGGCGCCCGAGGCGATCCTGCTGGTCGAGTTCGCGGGCGAGGAGCGCGACGGCCAGCTCCGCGACCTCAAACGTCTCGTCGACCTGATGGGCGACCACGGCCTGCCCGGCAGCGTCGTGGAGATGACCGATCCCAAGGCGCAATCGGCGCTGTGGGAAGTGCGCAAGGCGGGTCTCAACATCATGATGTCGATGAAGGGCGACGGCAAACCCGTCAGTTTCATCGAGGATTGCGCGGTGCCGCTGGAGCATCTCGCCGACTACACAGCCCGCCTCACCGCCGTGTTCGAGAAGCACGGCACGCGCGGCACCTGGTACGCGCATGCCTCGGTCGGCACCCTGCACGTGCGGCCGATCCTCGACATGCGCCGCGATGGTGCCGCGAAGATGCGGGCGATCGCCGAGGAAGCCGGCGCCCTGGTGCGGCAATACAAGGGCGCCTTCTCCGGCGAGCACGGCGATGGCCTCGTGCGCAGCGAATGGGTGGCGTGGCAGTTCGGCCCCAAACTGGCGCGCGCCTTCGAGGAGCTGAAGGACGCGTTCGACCCGACCGGCATGCTGAACCCCGGCAAGATCGTGCGTTGCACGAAGATGGACCGGCGCGCGCTGTTCCGCTTTCCCGAGAATTATTCGACGGCACGCGTCGAGACCGGTCTCGACTGGTCGGCGTGGAACGTGCAGGCCGACCCGCGCACCGAAATCGTCACCGCGCCCGGCACCGGCGGCGACCCGGCCGGCGGTTTCGCCAAGGCCGTGGAGATGTGCAACAACAACGGCCATTGCCGGAAGTTCGACGCCGGCACGATGTGCCCGAGTTTCCGCGCCACCCGCGACGAACGCCATCTGACGCGCGGCCGCGCCAACACCTTGCGGCTGGCCCTCTCGGGCAAGCTCGGCGCCGAGGGGCTGACCGGCGAGGCGGTCGCCGAGGCGCTCGATCTCTGCGTCGGCTGCAAGGGCTGCAAGCGCGACTGCCCGACCGGCGTCGACATGGCGCGCATGAAGATCGAGGTGGCGTACCAGCGACGCAAGAAGACCGGCCCCTCGTTGCGCGAGCGTCTGATCGGTGGCCTGCCGGCCTACGCGAAATGGGCCGCCCGCGTGCCGTGGCTGTTCAATCTGCGCGACACGCTGCCGGGCGCGAAAGCCTTGTCGGAATCGTTGCTCGGCTTCTCGGCGCGTCGCACGCTGCCGACATGGCGGCGCGACACGTTCCTGTCGGGCGCGACCGCGACGACCGAGGGCGAGGCCGGCGAGGTCGTGCTGCTGGCCGACACCTTCAACAATTACTTCGAGAGCGAGAACCTGCGCGCCGCGAGGACCGTGCTCGCCGCCGCCGGCTATTGCGTCCATGTCGCGATGCCGGCGACGGACGACACGGCCGGCCGGCCGTTGTGCTGTGGCCGCACCCGTCTGGCGACCGGCGACATCGAGGGCGCCCGCGCCGAGGCACGTCGCATGCTGGCGGCGCTGTCGCCCTTCGTGGCGCGCGGCGTAACGGTGGTCGGGCTGGAGCCGTCCTGTCTGCTGACCCTGCGCGACGAATATCTCGCGATGGGTCTGGGCGAGGCCGCGCAAGCGCTCGCGGACTCCAGCCTGCTGTTCGAGGAATTCCTCGTGCGCGAGCGCAAGGCCGGCCGCATGGAACTCAAGCTGAAGCCGCTGGCGGCGACGTCGGCGCTGCTGCACGGCCATTGCCACCAGAAGGCGTTCGACGCGCTGACGCCGGTGCAGACGGTGCTGGGCTGGATCCCCGGTCTCCAGACCACGCCGATCGAGTCGAGCTGCTGCGGCATGGCCGGCGCCTTCGGCTACGAGGCCACCCACCACGACGCCTCGATGGCGATGGCCGAACTGTCGCTGCTGCCCGCGGTACGGGCGGCCGCCGCCGACACGCTGATCGTCGCCGACGGCACCAGCTGCCGCCACCAGATCCACGACGGCGCCGGCCGCGAGGCGCTGCACGTGGCGCGCGTGCTCGAGATGGCGCTGGGGTAGGAAGCGCGCGCGGCCCGTCGGTTCTCGACGCCGCGATGGTTCGCAGAGACGTCCCTCGACGTCGCCGCGTCATCCCTTCGCCCGCTGGCGGCAGAGCTGTCCGAGGAATCGTCGAACGTCTCGCGCGAGGGAGCACCGTCTGACCCCTGGTCGCCGAGCGCTCCGACCGAGAAAAGTGCTCTGCCTCAACACCTCTTCCTTCTCCCCGCGAAGGCGCTAGCGTGTCTACACATCTCGCCCCCGCCGAGAAGTCGCTGCGGCACAGTTCTTTCCGGCGCCAACAGAGATGTGTAGATACCCTAGTACTACTGCGTCATATGTGAATATCTTGTGTTGGCTTTCGCGGGAGCGCCACAGCACGGGCATCGCTGAATTTGGGCGACCA
>CAMDVZ010000491.1 GCA_945878895.1 Caenispirillum bisanense
CGCTGTTTCTGTGTTTTCTCAAGGGCGTGTCCTTTTTCTGGCCCACGACACATCTCCTTGTACCGACCCTGGTGTCCGTCGCCATCCTGCTCGGTCTGTTCTTCCTTCTCGACAGCTACTGGTATCGCAAGGAAGGACATTTGCCGCGAGATCCCACGCCCGACAGTCCGATCCGCGTCGAAGGCGGCGTCAACATCGTCCTGCTGCTGGCGATCGTCGGCGCGGTCCTGTTGAGCGGCGTCTGGCGGCCGGGTGTCGGCTGGTCCGCGTTCGGGATCGACATCGAACTCCAGAACCTCGCGCGCGACGCGTTGCTGCTGGCGATCGTCGCCGCGTCGTTGTGGCTGACGGGCCGCGACACGCGCGCCGGCAACGGCTTCGAGTGGGGGCCGATGAAAGAGGTCGCCAAACTGTTCGCCGGCATCTTCATCACGATTATCCCCGCCATCGCCATCCTGCGCGCCGGCCGCGACGGCGCCTTCGCGCCGCTGGTGGCGCTGGTGACCGGTGCCGACGGGCGGCCCGCGGACGCGTGGTATTTCTGGTTGGCGGGCGGTCTGTCGAGTTTTCTCGACAACGCGCCGACATATCTCGTGTTTTTCAATCTCGCCGGCGGGGATCCACAGGTGCTGATGGGCGCCATGGCATCCACGCTTGCCGCCATCTCGGCCGGAGCGGTGTTCATGGGCGCCAACAGCTACATCGGCAACGCGCCGAACTTCATGGTCAAGGCGGTCGTCGAGAGCGCCGGCATCCGGATGCCGAGCTTCTTCGGCTACATGGCGTGGTCGTGCACGATCCTGTTGCCGTTGTTCGTGCTGCTGACCCTTCTGTTCTTCCGATAGGACGTCCGCGCCCGAAGGGCGCGTTTCAGCGGCGCAGGCGTTCGTGGACGGCGCGCGCGAGCGTCGTCAGCTCGCCGCGGTCGATCTCGGCCGACAACGCATAGCCTACCTTGCCGTCGATCCAGTGGAACGAGCGGATGCTGCCTTGCTGACCGTAAAGGAACGCCGTCTCGCGACTGGTTTCGTTGACGGCCATGTAGACGGTCGCGCGCCGGCCGCCGCGATCCTCGTACATCAGCTGCGCCGCCGGTCCGGAATCGCCAGGCAGCAACCGTCCGCCAACCAGCGTCCAGCCCAGCCCGGTGAGATCGGGCGCCGAGACCTTCACGCCCAGCCGCCGGGTCAACCATTGCACCAGATGGGCTTCCTCGTTGGCCGCGACTTCGACGGGATGGCGCCGCTCGACCACGAACACGCGATGCGCCTGGGCTGCCTGCCGGGACAGGGAAGCCGCGTCCGCGACGGCCGGCCCGTCGCCAACATAGCGGATCGCCGCCGTCGCCAGCGCGGCGCCCACCGCCAGACCGCCGATGCCGGCGGCTATGCGCCAACGCCACGCGTCGGCCCGGTGCCGCCGCGCGGTGGCCGCCAGCGCGATGCTCGACAGGCGTTCCGGGATCGGCTCGTCGGCCACCGGATCGAACAGCGCCGCCAGCGTGCGCTTTTGTTTCTGCCAGACCGCGACACGCGACGCGGCCTCCGGATCGGCGGCGATCCACGCCTCGACGGCCAACGCGCGCTCGGCGTCGAGCTGGCCATCGACCCAGGCGTGCAGATCGGCTTCCTCGATCCGGCGCCGCGCCGGCATGTCGCCCCCGCCGCTCACTGCGCGCTCCGGGGCAGCGCCACGGCGCCGCTCTGGACGACCTGGCGCAACCGGTCGCGCGCGCGGGAGAGGCGCGACATCACCGTCCCGATCGGTACTCCGAGAATGTCGCCGATCTCGGCGTAGGACATCCCCTCGAGCGCCACCATCAGCAGCACCTGGCGATGTTCGACCGACAGCGCCCGCAGCGCACCCAGCGTCTCCCGCGCCGCCAACGTGTCCAGTTGCGAGGCCGGTGCCCCCGGCTCCGCGACGTCGTCGATCGCCACCGGCCGGGGCCGGACGGCGAGGCGACGTCGGTCGTTGGCCGAGAGATTGTGCATGATCGTGAACAGCTAGGCCCGCAGATTTCCGGTTTGCCGCCAGAGATGCGCCCGCGAAAGGGCACGCTCCAGGCAGTCCTGAACGAGATCGTCGGCCGCGGTCGCGTCGCCCGTCAGCGCCCGCGCATAGCGGCGCAAGGCAGGCACGTGCTGCGGGAGAAGATCGGCCAGAGCGTCCACGACCGCATTCAACCCGACCGGCGCGCCACGCGTCCACATGGAAACGCGAAGCGCCGGATATTTACAGGAACACGCAAGGGTGCCGGGTTATTCCCGGCCATGCACGCCGGGACCGGCGCCTCGCCGCATCGCCTTCAGACGACGCGGAAGTTCTTGAACTGCCACGGATCCTTCCGGTCGAGGTCTTCCGGAAACAGGAGGCCACGCCCTTCCAGCGGCGTCCAGTCGCTGTAGCGACCGACGACCGGCCCGAGATAGGGCATGCAAAGCTCGAGATTGCGATCGAAGTCGATCTCGTCGGCTTCGACGATCCCACGATCGGGGTTCTCCAGCGCCCAGACGATGCCACTGACCACGGCGGCGCACACCTGGAGCGACGTCGCGTTGTTGTAGGGCGCCAGCTTGCGGGCTTCCTGGACCGACAACTGGGACCCGTACCAGTAGGCGCCCCGCGCGTGCCCCATCAGCAGCACGCCGAGCTCGTCGATGCCGGACTCGACCTCCTCCACGATCAGACGCTGGCTCTTCGGCAGCGCCAGATTCTTCCCGGCGGACTCGTGCATGGACATAATGGCCTGGTCGCACGGATGGTACGCGTAGTGCACCGTCGGTCTATAGACCGCCTTGCGGCCGGAGCGCACCGTCAGGAAGTCGGCAAGCGAAATCGCCTCGTTGTGGGTGATCAGAAACCCCTGGAACGGGCCTTCGTTGGGCGTCCAGGTGCGGACCCGCGTGGTCAGTCCCGGCCGGTTCAGATAGATCGCGGCGTCGCATCCGAACTCATGCCGCGCGCCGTCGGCCGGCAACGACTTTTCGTGGGTGCCCCAGCCCAGTTCCGCCGGTTGCGCGCCTTCCGACACAAAGCCGTCGATCGACCAAGTGTTGACGAATTCGCCGGGCCGCTTTGGCCGCATCGAAATCTGCGTGTCCCGCTCGGCGACGTGGATGACCTTGATGCCGAGGTCGCGCGCCAGCGTCGCCCAACCGGCGCGACCGGTCGGGACCGCCGTCTCGTGGCCGGTATCGCGGGCGATGTTCAGGAGCGCCTGCTTGGCGAAATGCGAGACGAGCCCGGGATTGGCGCCGTGCGCGATCACCGCGGTCGGGCCCTTGCCCAGCCGGTC
>CAMDVZ010000492.1 GCA_945878895.1 Caenispirillum bisanense
TTGGGGTCCCTCGCTCCGCTCGGGATGACATTGGTTTCGTGGCTCGGGCAATGCGCCGACCGCGGAGAATACGCACTTTCTCCCCAATCGCCAGACGCACGAGCCCGGTAGCCACCGTCGGCGCGCACAGTCGACGGATATCCCCACGCGGGCAACCCCGTCCGGCAGGGACGAGCCTTGCGCCGCCTCAATGCCGGAAGTGGCGCATGCCCGTGAACACCATGGCGAGGCCCGCCTCGTCGGCCGCCGCGATCACTTCCTTGTCGCGCATGGAGCCGCCGGGCTGGATGACGGCGGTGCAGCCGGCTTCGGCGGCCGCCAGCAGGCCGTCGGCGAACGGGAAGAAGGCGTCGGACGCCACGACGCTGCCTTTGGCCGGGCTGTCGGCGAGGCCCGCCAGCGCGCCGGACTCGGCGGCCCGGATGGCCGCGACGCGCGAGCTGTCGCGACGGTTCATCTGGCCGGCGCCGACGCCGACGGTGACGCCGTCCTTGGCATAGACGATGGCGTTGGACTTCACGTGCTTGCAGACGGTGAAGGCGAACAGCAGGTCGTCGAGCTCGCGCTCGGTCGGCGCGCGTTTGGTGACGACGTGGAGATCGGCGCGTTTCACGTGGCCGTTGTCGCGGCTTTGCAGCAGGTAGCCGCCGCCGATGCTCTTGACCGACATGCCGGCACTCGACGGATCGGGCAGGCCACCGGCCAGCAGGACGCGGACGTTCTTCTTGGCGGTCATGATCGCCAGTGCTTCCTCGGAAGCATCCGGCGCGATCACGACCTCGGTCAGGATCTTCACGACCTCGCGGGCCGCCGTCGCGTCGAGCGGCCGGTTGAAGGCGATGATTCCGCCGAACGCCGACACCGGATCGCAGGCGAGCGCCCGGATGTAGGCGTCGTGGACGTTGGTGGCGATCGCCACGCCGCAGGGGTTGGCGTGCTTGACGATGACGCAGGCGGGTCCCGCGAACTCCGCGACGCACTCGTAGGCGGCCTCGGTGTCGTTGAGGTTGTTGTAGGAAAGCTCCTTGCCCTGGACCATGCGGGCGGTGGCGACGCCGGGACGGTTCGAGCCGTCGGCATAGAATGCCGCCTTCTGGTGCGGGTTCTCGCCGTAGCGCAGCGTCTGCACCAGCGCGCCACCGACCGCGAGGCGCTGCGGGAAGGGTTCCTCGACTTGGGCGGCGAACCACTGCGCGATGGCGGCGTCGTAGCTGCCGGTGCGGGCGAAGGCGGCCGCCGCCAGCTTGCGGCGCAGCCCCAGCGTCGTGGCACCCTTGTTGGCGTCCATCTCGGCGCGGATGGCGGCGTAGTCGGCGGGATCGGTCGCGATGGCCACGAAATCGTGGTTCTTGGCGGCGGCCCGGATCAACGCCGGCCCGCCGATGTCGATGTTCTCGACGCAGGTCGCGAAATCGGCGCCACGCGCCACCGTCGCCTCGAACGGATAGAGATTCACCACCACCAGATCGATGGCCGAGATGCGGTGGTCGGACATGGCTTTCGCGTGGCCGGCGTCGGTGCGCCGCGCGAGGATGCCGCCGTGGATCGAGGGCTGCAGCGTCTTGACCCGGCCATCCATGATCTCCGGGAAGCCGGTGTGGTCGGAGACTTCCGTTACCGCGAGGCCCGAGTCGCGCAACGCCTTGGCCGAGCCACCGGTCGAGAGCAGTTCGACGCCGTGACCCGCCAGGAACTTGCCGAGTTCGATCAGGCCGGCCTTGTCGGACACCGAAATCAGCGCCCGGCCGATCTTCGCCAGGTCGGGCGTGGGCGAGGGCACGTACTGGGTGGACGCGGACATGGATTTCCCGAGCGGTTCCGGTGAAGCGGTGCCGCTCTATAGCAAACGCGGACGGGGACGGTCTGCGACCGATTGTGGATGGTCCGGCCCACCACGGTCCAGCGCGCCATCGGCGCCGGGACGCGGCGAACGAGACTCTTGTCGCCTCCTTCACCCCGCGTCGAGCCAGATCGAGCCGGCCCGCGCCGCATGGAGCCGGAGCGTCAGGGATCGACCGGCCGCGTCATGTAGATCGCGCCGTCGCCGTAGCCGCGGAGTTTGTCGGCGAGCGTCGTCGACTCGACCACGGCAAAGCCATTGCGGCGCCAGAACGGGCCGGAGCCGCTCACCGCCGTCAGCGCGAGTTGGCGCAGGCCATGCCGGCGCGCGACGTCGAGCAGCATCGCGCACAGCGTCGATCCAAGACCGCCGCGCCGTCCGCGCGGCAGGATGGCGACGTCGTGGATGTAAAAGCAGTCGGCGTCGGCCGGAATCGCGCCCAGCAGCGTGTCGAGCGGCGGCACCTGTTCCAGCCGCCACGGATGCGCGACGCAATAGCCGAGCGGGCCGGCGTCGTCCTCGGCGATCCGGCAGCCGTCCGGAAACAGCGCCAGCCGTTCGGCGACGACGGCGGCGTCCTCCGGGAAATCGACGTGGACCGCCTCGGCGATCGCCTCGACGGCGGCCAGGTCGGCGACCGTCATCGCCCGCCAGCGCGGGCCGTCGACCGCCCTCAGAACGGAATCTCGAACGCGTCGCCCTTGCGGCGCACCTTGACGGCGTGTGGGGCGCCGAAATGGGCCGGCATCAGCAAGCCGCCATTCTCGGCGACGACCTCCAGCACATGCCGGCGCGAAGCCCGTGCGGCGACCGGATCGACACAGAAATTGCTGTTCCAGTCGGGATGGTAGACCTGCAGCGGGTGGTGGCAGATGTCGCCGATCAGCAGGGCGCGGCCCTCGCCCGAGCGCACGTGCATGACCATCGAGCAGGGTGTGTGGCCACCCGCCACTTCGAGACGGATGCCTTCCTCGATCTGGAAACCGTCGGCGACCCATTCGACCAGGCCCGCCGCCACGATCGGCTCGACGCTGTCGCGGAACAGCGGGCCATCGTCGGCGTGATCCTCGCCGGCGGCTTCCGCAAGTCCCTTCAGCCAGTCGTATTCGGCCCGCGCGAACAGATACTTCGCCTTGGGAAACGTCGGCACCCAGCGTCCGTCGAGCAGGCGGGTGTTCCAGCCGACATGGTCGACATGCATGTGGGTGCAGAAGACGTGGGTGATGTCCTCGGGTTTGAGGCCGAGTTCGGCCAGCCGCTCCAGGTAGGGCAGCTCCAGCATGTTGAAGCCGGGCCGGTGCGGACGCGGCTTGTGGTTGCCGATGCAGGTGTCGACCAGGATCTTGTGGCGCGCCGTGCACAGGATCCACGAATGGGTGCCCATGACGAAGCGTTGCGCCGCGGCATCGTAGTGGTTGGGCATCAGCCACGCGGCGTTCGCGTCGATCGTCTCGG
>CAMDVZ010000493.1 GCA_945878895.1 Caenispirillum bisanense
CTGACCGGCGGTGCCGGTAACGACGTGCTCGACGGTGGGCTCGGCAACGACGTCGCGTCCTACACCGACGCGGGCGCCAGCGTAACGGCGCGACTGGATACCGGCGTCGTCACCGGCGGCGCCGGCAACGACGCGCTGACCGGCATCGAGACGCTGGTCGGCTCCGGCTTCGACGATACCTTGACGAGCGACGGCGGCGCCAACCGCCTCGACGGCGGCGCCGGCGACGACACCCTGGACGGCGGCCTAGGCAACGACATGCTCGATGGCGGCGACGGCATCGACACAGCGGACTATAGCGCGATCGTCGGCGCGATCGTCGCGAACCTCGCCACCGGCACCGCCACCGGCGGCGGCAACGACACCCTGGTCGCCATCGAGCGCGTGATCGGAGGAAGCGGCAACGACACGCTCTCCGGCGGCAGCGGCGACGACACCCTGGAGGGCGGCGACGGCGCCGATTGGCTATCCGGCGGCGTCGGCAACGACGTGCTGGCGGGCGGGGCGGGCTACGACACGGCGACCTACCTGACCGCGACCACGGCGGTCGTGGTCAATCTGGCGGCCGGAACCGCCAGCGGCGCCGGCTCGGACGCCCTGAGTGGCATCGAGGCAGTGGCCGGATCGACCTTAGCGGATGCCATTACCGGCGACGATTTCGACAACAGGCTCGACGGCGACGCCGGCAACGACAATCTTCTCGGTGGGCTCGGCAACGACACGCTCGTCGGCGGCGCCGGCACGGACACTGCATCCTACCTGTCCGCCACCGGCGCCGTCGTCGTCGACCTGGCCGCCGGGACCGCGACGGGTGCGGCCGGCAACGACACGCTGAGCGGCATCGAGAACGCGACAGGTAGCACCGGCAACGACACCCTGACCGGCGATGGCGGCGACAACGTCCTCAATGGCGGTCTCGGCGACGAGACCCTCACCGGCAGCGCGGGCAACGACGGAGCCTCCTTCTCGGGCGCCTCCGGGCGGGGTGACGGCACGTCTGGACACCAACACGGCCACCGGCGGCGCGGGCAACGACGTGCTGTCGGGCGTCGAGACCCTGACCGGCTCAAGCTTCGCCGACACCCTGATCGGGGATGGCGGCGCGAACCTCCTCTCCGGCGGTTCGGCGGCCGACAAGCTCCAAGGCGGATTGGGCGACGACACGCTGATCGGCGGCTCCGGCAACGACACGCTCGATGGCGGCGGCGGCAACGACATTGCGAGTTATGCCGCACTCGGTTCCGGCATCAACGTCGACTTCGTAACCTCGACGGCGGTCGCGGATGGGGTCGATGTTTTGATCGGCATCGAAACAGTGCTTGGTTCCTCGGGCGCCGATACAGTCTTCGGGGACAGCAACGACAACGGTTTCGACGGTGGTGCCGGCGACGACACGTTCGACGGCGGCGGTGGCGTCGACGCCGCGATTTTCCGTCGAGCCACGGGCGCCGTGACGGTCGATCTGTCGCTGGGCACTGCCGTCGGCAACGGCAACGACACGCTGACGAGCGTCGAAGCCATCGTCGGTTCGGATTTTGCCGACACGCTGACTGGCAATAGCAGCGACAATCGGCTCGACGGTGGCAGCGACAACGACACCCTCTATGGCGGCCTCGGCAACGACCTGCTGGTCGGTGCCCTCGGCGACGACCGGCTCGACGGCGGCGGCGGCATTGACACGGCGGACTATGGCGCGATTGCCGCCGCGATCGTCGCGGACCTCGCCAGCGGCACCGCGACCGCCGGCGGCGGCAACGACACGCTCGTGGGCATCGAGCGCGTAATCGGAGGCAGCGGCAACGACACACTCGCCGGCGGCAATGGCAACGACACCCTGGAGGGCGGCGGCGGGGCGGATTCGCTGTTCGGCGGACTCGGCAACGACCTCCTGACCGGCGGTGCCGCGCCAGTCGGCCAGCTCAACCAGCTGTTCGGCGGCGACGGCAGCGACGCCGCGAGCTACGCCGGCAACGGCTCCACGATCTATGCCGACCTGAACTCCGGCGGTGGCCATGTCGGCGGCGTTTTCACCGATCTGCTGACCGGCATCGAGAACCTGACGGGCGGATCGGCGGCCGACGTGCTGGTCGGCGATGGCCTCGCCAATACGCTGAACGGCGGCTCGGGCACGACCGACGACCTGCTGTTCGGTGGCGCCGGCAACGACGTGCTGATCGGCGGCGGGCATGCCGTCGCCAGCTTCAACCAGCTCTGGGGCGGCGCCGACATCGACACGGCGGACTATTCGGCCGAGACGGGCCGCGTCTTCGTCGATCTGCGCGCGCCCGCCGGGCACGTCAACAACGGCGGTGGATACATCCTCAACGACCTGATGAACTCCGTCGAGAATGCCATCGGCGGCTCCGGCGACGATATCCTCGTGGGCACCGATACCAACGCCAACACGCTGTTCGGCGGCGGCGGGACGGACCTGCTGTTCGGTTTCGGCGGCGACGACGTGCTCTCGGGTGGCATTGGCGGCACCGGTACCTACAACCAACTGTGGGGCGACATCGGCTCCGACACCGCCTCCTACGAATTCGCGACCACGATGGTCTATGCCGACCTCAACGTGGTGGCGGGCTGGGTCGACAACGGGGCCGGCCTGCTGGTGCTCAACGACGTCTACAACTCGGTCGAGAACCTGATCGGCGGATCGGGCGCGGATTCCCTGGTGGGCGACGGCAACGCCAACACGTTGACGGGCGGCATCGGCGCCGATCTGCTCTACGGCGGCGGCGGCGGCACCGACCGCTTCGTCTACCGCGCCGCGACCGAGAGCAATCTCGCGACCGGCTACGATTCGGTCGCCGACTTCGCGCCCGGCAGCGAGAAGCTCGACTTCACCGCCTTCGCGATCACCTCGGCGCAGGTGACGATCGTGGCCGCCGGCGGTTTCACGTCGGCCGTCTACGCCAATACCGACGGCATCGCGGGCGACGATCTGGCGCTGGTGGTGACCGGCGTCGGTGCCTCGATCACCATGGCCGACTTCCTGTTCTGACGGCGGCCGCCCGGCGTCGCGCTGGTCGTCGCGTCCCGTCAGGCAAGCGCCAGCCGCCATCGCCCGCACGGCGCTCGCGCCGAAGGCGGCGGCGAACGATGCCAGGTCGAGACGGATCCGCCAGGTCGGCGCATCGGCGGTTCGAGCCCTCGCGGTCATGGCATCACCGCCGCGCCGTCGCGCAGGACGGCGTCCGCTTCGGCCGTGTAGCCGCCGCCGGCCCGGTGCAGAACCAGGCCCGCAGCCAACCGCAGCGGCGTCGCGACGTCCT
>CAMDVZ010000494.1 GCA_945878895.1 Caenispirillum bisanense
CCATGCCGCGGTCAGGATCAGCGCCGGCACGCCCATGACGGTGACGCCGATGAACCAGGCGATCAGCGCGCCCACGATCATCACGACGATGAACGGGAACGCCGCGGTCGCGAACGCGATGCCCACGACGATCGGTACCAGCAGGGCCAGCCGTTCGACGAGGCGTCCGCAGCGACGGGTCAGCGCGTAGCCCGCAGCCCCGCCGACCAACATCCCCAGCGCACCGGTCGCCACGATCAGCAGTTCGAACCAGCGGTCCGCGAGCGATGTCGCGTCCGGCTGCGGCCCGACCAGCGCGGCGGTCATGAAAAACGTAACGGGGCTGGAGAGAACCCCCAGCCCCGCCCCGTAGACCAGCGCGCTGTCGCGATACCAGCGCGGGCTTGTCGTCGAATCGGTCACCTCAGTTGATGATGCCGTAGAACTTGCCGGCGTTCTCGTAGGTGATCTTGCGCGTGACCTCGGCGGGCAGGTGGGCGAACTGCTCGGCGATGTACTTGTCCGACTGCGGCCACACGCCGTCGCCGTGCGGGTAGTCGGAGCCCCACATCAGCGATTCGACGCCCATGTCCTCGACCAGCTTCAGGCCGATGCGGTCGTACTGGAAGGTCGCCTTGCACTGGCGGCGCCAGTAGTCGCTGGGCTTCATCTTCAGCCCCAGATCGGTGAAGCGGTCCTCCCACTCGTAGTCCATGCGGTCGAGCGCGTAGGGGATCCAGCCGCAGCCGCTCTCGCCGAAGGCGATGCGCACGTGCGGGAAGCGCTCGAGCACGTTGGCCGAGATGATGGCGGCCAGGATGTTCACGAGGTTCATCTGGAACCCCGACACCACCGTGAAGAACACGCGCCGCCCGACCTGGCCACCGTGGCTCTCGATGGTGTTGGGCGGCACGTTGGGGAACGTATGGAAATGCAGCGGCAGCTGCACGTCGTTGACCGCCTTCCACAACGGATCCCAGCACGGATGCCACATGGGCTCCATGTCCCAGGAGCAGCTGAGTTCGAGCCCGCGCAGGCCCATCTTCGCGGCCCGGTAGGTCTCCTTCACCGCGGCGTCGATGTCGCCGTAGGGCAGGCAGGCGAGGCCGATGTGGCGGTCGGGGTAATGGCTGCAGAACCCCTTCAGCCAGTCGTTGTAGATGCGCAGCATCTCGTTGGACGCGTCGGTGTCGTTGAGACGACCGGCGGCGCCGAGGATGCCGTAGATCACCTCGGCGTCGACGTGGTCGCGATCGAGATCCTTGATCCGCAGATGCGGATCGGAGATGCGGCGGATACCCTTCTTGCCGTCGTCGTAGAGGCCGGTCTCGGCCATGATGTCGACGCGGTGGTGCTTGCCGGGGACGAACTTGGAACCAGCCGGGCCGACGCCGTTGACGTAGCCGAAGCTGGCGCCGTTTTTGGCGGTCCATTTGAGACCATCGTCGGTCTCGACCACGAACGGCATGCGGTCCTTCATGTCGCGCGGCGCCATCGAGGTGAACAGGTCGGGCGGCATCCACGGCATGTCGAGATGGCAGTCGGCTGAAATGCGCTGGTACTTCATGGCGTTGCTTCCCCGGTTGAATTCCCGGACCGAGTATGAAGCGTCATTCACGTCGGGCGCAACCACCCTCCGCGATGGCTGGCATGTCGTTTGCGCTGGCATGTCGTTTGCGATGGAGCACACGGAAGCGGAAACGAGGCCGGGCGTCGACCGGCCTCCGGACGGCAGGTCCGGACGGGTGGATAACCCGGACTTGACGGCGCGATCTAGATATGCGGCCATGCCTTTTGTAAGGAGTGATTGCTCAGTTTTACTATTTGGCCTTCGCCAGATGACTGGGCTTGCAGGCACACCGCCATGGTCAAGACATTCTTCGTGGCCGAAGGCCACCTCGCCCACTGCGACGGCCTCTGGTTCGGGCCCGACATCCTGCTGGTGGTGGAACCCACCGACACGGTCGAGATCCACGCCGACGTCGCGGGCATGCCCGGCGCGCTGGTCGGCCGCCACGGCTTCCGCGCGCTCGATGCGTCGCGCCCGCCGCGCGGCCTGGTCGAAGCGCCGCATCCGGCGACCTTCGCCTACGAGTTCAACCGCCTGCGCGCGGCCTGATCGCCGCCCTCGCCTCCTCCCGTCGTCTGGCCGATACTGGCCGGACGAAACAGCGGGAGGCGGACATGGGCAAACTCGACGGACGGGTGGCGATCGTGACGGGCGCCAGCCGCGGCATTGGCCAGGCGATCGCCGAACTGTTCGCCGCCGAGGGCGCCGCGGTCGTTTGCGTGGCGCGCACCGTCAACGACGGCGACCACCAGTTGCGGGGATCGCTGTCGAGCACCGTGGCGGCCATCCGCGCGACCGGCGGCCGCGCCAGCGCCGTCGCCGCCGACATTTCGGCCGAAGGCGAATGCCTGCGCCTGGTCGAGGAAGCGCGCGCGCTGCACGGCCCGATCGACATTCTCGTCAACAACGCGGCGCTGAACTACTACATCCCGACCGCGACCTATCCGACCGGCCGCTGGGTCAAGGCCTTCGCGGTCAACGTCCACGCGCCCTTCATCCTGTCCAAGGCGGTGCTGCCCGACATGATCGCGGGCAAACGCGGCGCCATCGTCAACATAAGCTCGGGCTCGGCCATCGGTCCCGGCCGCGGCCCCTACGCGGACCAAGTCGTGCGCGGCGGCGTCATGTACGGCGCCAGCAAGGCCGCCCTCGAACGCTTCACCCAGGGACTCGGCCAGGAAGTGGCGCACCATGGCGGCATCGCGGTCAATTGCGTCTCGCCCTCGCGCGTCGTGCCGACGCCGGGCACCGTCTACCACAAGCTGGTCGAAGGCCTCGACGATCCGCGCGGCGAGCCACCCCTGATGATGGCGCGTGCCGCCCTGCTGCTGGCGAGCGAGCCGGCCGACAAGGTCAACGGTCGCGTCACCTACAGCCAGCAGATCCTCAAGGAGTTCGGCTGGATCGAGACGGCGCGGGGCCGCGGCGTCGACATGGTCGGCTCCGGCTACTCGCAGGTCTGAACGAACGCCTGGCCGCAAAGCATCGGGTCGACGGCCCCGCTTGCGTCGGCAAGCCGGTGTCGCTACGTCGCTACCTTCCATCGACGTCCAGACAAGGGAACTGCGTGGTGACTGTCGCCGAGAGGCTGTGACTTTTTCCTGGCGCCGGCAATGGCGGCCTGATTCACTGTCGGTCGAGGGAGATTTCCATGCCCCAGACCGCTGCCAGCCTCTTCGACGAGCTGCCCGAGCAAGCCGTGCCGGCGCGCGACCCCGGGGCTGCG
>CAMDVZ010000495.1 GCA_945878895.1 Caenispirillum bisanense
GCAACTCCCGCGCCGACAGATCCCTCCGTGTGATCCCGATTGCCTGGCCCATCGATGACTGCCTCCGAACGCTGTGACGGCAACACAGAATCAGCGGTCACCACATTCCGCAAGGGGCAGAGAGTCAGGAACTCCGCTACCTAGTATAAGCCGGCTCCGGCGCGGCCGCCACCTCGGCGAACAGCTCGCGACCGATTTGCTCGGCCTTGCGCGCGAGCGTCGCGTCGTGGCGCGCCGCGTCGACCGCGACGCGCCGCGCCACCGCGTAGAGCCAGCCGACCGGGTCGTCGGGCACGCCGCTCCACGGCCAGTGGCGCAGCGCCCGCGCCAGCGTCTCCTGCGCCACGTCCTCGGCCAGATCGAGCCGGCCGGCGCCGATCAGCCGCGTCAGCGCCGCGACGATGCGGCTTGATTCGCGGCGGAACAGCCGCTCGACCAGCCCGTCGATCGCTTCGCCGTCCGCCACGATCGGCGCCGCCTTGCTCACATCGGATCGATACGGCGCACCTCGACGCTGCCGGGGCCGCTGACCTGTGGACACTCGCGGGCGATCGCCACGGCTTCGGCGTCGTCGGCCGCTTCGATCATGAAGTAGCCGCCGATCACCTCGCGTGTCTCGGAATAGGGACCGTCCTTGACCGTCACGCCCTTGCCGTCGTTGCGGACGATCTTGCCGGGCCCGTCGGTGAGCTTGTCGCCGCCGGCCATTTTCCCGCGCTGGCCCAGGGATTGCGCTCAGGCGGTGTAGGCCGCCATCCGTTCCTGCATCTGTGCGGGCGACAAACCGGCGAACTCGTTGGGATCGCTGCGCAGCAAGAGCATGTACTTGGCCATGATCGGTCTCCGGGTCCAGCGGCCGGACAGTCCGGCCACTCCACTATAGACGAACGAGGGAGCCTGGAATCGACAGGGGTTGTTTCGAATTCAATAATGAGTATACACTCACTATAGAACCGGAGACCCGCCATGAACGTTGCCGTGCCCGACGACCGCCGCCCGCTTCGTGAACTCCCGACGATCGATGTCCGCGATGGCGGCCCGGTCGCCCATGCCACGGCGTGCCGGGATCAGGCACGCGCCGTCCGCGATGCCTGTCTGGGCTGGCTGCCGGCCGGCACCACGCTTGCCGCCGCCGCCGATCCGCTGGTGCGTGGCTGGATGGCGCGCGCCCGCTCCCCTTATGTCGAGGACATCGCCGGCGTCGCCGAGGTGCTCGGCGTGCCCGGTGCCTGGACGCTGCACGCGGCCTATCTGTTCGGCTGCACCGCGCTGGCCGACGAGGATGCCGACGGCCCGCGCTTGCGCCGCACGCTGGACTGGCCGTTTCCCGGCCTTGGCGCGCTGGCCGCGATCGCCCGTCAACGCGGACATGCGGGCGAGTTTTTCAACGTCACCTGGCCCGGCTTCGTCGGCGTGCTGACGGCGATGGCGCCGGGCCGGTTCGCCGCCGCGATCAACCAGGCGCCGATGCGACGGCTGACGGTGTCGAAGCATCTGGCGTGGGCGGACTAAGCGCGCAACGCCGCCGCGGCGTTCCTGAAATCGGGTCGCTGGTTGCCTGAGCATCTGCTGCGCCATGTGTTCGAGACCTGCGTCACCTTCGCCGAGGCCCGCACCGTGCTCGAACGAACGCCGCTCGCCCGGCCGACATTGTTCACGCTGACGGGCACGTTGTCCGGCGAGCGCCTGGTCATCGAGCGCGAGGAAACCGCCTTCCGCACGCTGGTCGCCGACCGCGCCGTCGCCAATGCATGGCGGACTCCGCGACCGGGCTGGCAGTCCCGCGTCTGCGGCACCGGCACGCCGGAGGCCAACAACGCGACGCGGATCGCCGAACTCTCGATCTTCGCCAACGATACTGCGCGCGCGTTCGCCTGGGCTTGCCCGCCGGTGGTCAACGTCTTCACCCGCCTGACGGTCGAGATGTCGGCCGCTCGCGGCACGCTGGACGCGATGGGCTAGGAGGCCGGCGTCGGCGGCGAAGCGACGCCGGTGAGCCGTGGTGGTGTCTGCCCGGAGACGTCGATGGCGGTCGCGGCAGAGTAGCGCCCCCCTACGCCCGCTTGCGGGCCGCGGCTGCCGTGCCACCCTTGCGCAGATAGGCGGCCAGGTAGTGGCCGGTGTAGCTTTCGGCCACCTTCACGATTTCCTCCGGCGGCCCCTCGGCGACGACGCGACCGCCGCCGGCACCGCCATCGGGGCCGAGATCGACCACCCAGTCGGCGGTTTTGATGACTTCCAGATTGTGCTCGATTACCAGCACCGTGTTGCCGGTCTCGACCAGCTTGTGCAGCACTTCCAGCAGTTTGCGCACGTCGTCGAAATGCAGGCCGGTGGTCGGCTCGTCGAGGATGTAGAGGGTGCGCCCCGTCGCGCGGCGCGACAGTTCCTTCGACAGCTTCACGCGTTGCGCCTCGCCGCCCGACAGCGTCGTGGCCTGCTGGCCGATCTGGACGTAGCCGAGGCCGACTTGCTGGAGCGTCAGCATCTTGTCGCGGATGACGGGCACCGCCTTGAAGAAGTCGACGCCCTCGTCGACCGTCATGGCCAGGATGTCGGCGATCGACTTGCCCTTGAACAGAACCTCCAGCGTTTCGCGGTTGTAGCGCTTGCCCTTGCAGATGTCGCACTGGACGTAGACGTCGGGCAGGAAGTGCATCTCGATCTTGATCAGGCCGTCGCCCTGGCATGCCTCGCAACGCCCACCCTTGACGTTGAAGGAGAAGCGGCCCGGCTTGTAGCCGCGCGTGGTTGAGTCCGGCAGCTGGGCGAACCAGTCGCGGATCGGCGAAAAGGCGCCGGTATAGGTGGCGGGGTTCGACCGGGGCGTGCGGCCGATGGGCCGCTGGTCGATGTCGATCACCTTGTCCAGATGTTCAAGCCCGGTGATCGTCTCGCAGGGCGCGGGGGTCTGGCGGGCCCCGTTCAGGCGCAGGGATGCGGTCTTGAACAGCGTCTCGATGGTCAGGGTGGACTTGCCGCCCCCCGACACGCCCGACACGCAGACGACGCGGCCCAGCGGGAATTCGGCGGTGACGTGTTTCAGGTTGTTTCCGGTGGCCTTGACCACGGTGACCTTCTTGCCGTTGCCCTTGCGGCGGGTCTCGGGGACCTCGATTGCACGCTTGCCGGACAGGTACTGTCCGGTCAGGCTGTCGGGATCGGCGGCGATCTCGGCAGGCGTGCCCTTGCTGACCACGGTGCCGCCATGCACCCCCGCCCCCGGCCCCATGTCAAAGACATAGTCGGCATGGCGGATCGCATC
>CAMDVZ010000496.1 GCA_945878895.1 Caenispirillum bisanense
ATGCAGTGATGCAGGCGCGCGGGCCCAAGGCGCGTCTGGGCGGCACGAAAGCCCTCGCCGTCCTCGCCCAGGCGATTCCCGACCGGCACCCGCACGCCCTCGAGGCGGAGTTCGGCCATCGGCGCCACGTGGTCCTGCCAGCCGAGAAAGCGGACCAGGCGCACGATGGTCAGGCCGGGCGCGTCCATCGGCACGATCACCGCGCCATGGCGGCGGGTGCGGTCGGCTCCGGAGTCCGTGACGCCCATGACGATCAGGAAGCGGCAGGCAGGCGAGGCCGCGCCGGTGATGTACCATTTGCGTCCGGTGATCACGTAGTCGCCGCCGTCCCGCTTCGATCCGGGTGGCGATGTTGGTGGCGTCGGAGGAGGCTGTGTCGGGCTCGGTCATGGCGAAAGCCGAGCGGCTTTCGCCGTCGAGCAACGGTCGCAGCCAGCGCGCCTTCTGCGCCGGCGTGGCGCAATGCTGGAGCATGATCATGTTGGGCACGTCGGGTGCCTGGCAGTTGAAGACCTCCGGTGCCCACGGCAGGCGGCCGAGGATCTCCGCCACCGGCGCGTAGTCGAGGTTCGACAGGCGCCGGCCGGGCTCGTCGGCGGCGAGGTCGGGCAGGCCGAGGTTCCACAGACCGAGCGACCGCGCCTTCGCCCGGAGTGGCTCGACGATCGGGCCGGTGTCCTCGCCGGCCAGCGTCGCGGCCATCCAGGCGCGATGACGCGGCAGGATATCGTGGCCGAAGAAGTGCTCGATTTCGGCGGCGACTTGCGTGGCGAGCGGGGAGGGCGTGAAATCCATGGCGATGCATCCGGCAGGGGGCGTGCGTCTGTGTAGGGCATGACCGGGCCGCTGGAAATCGCCCGTGCCGCGCGGGCGGGCGCGAAAACGTCCCACCGGCCGCACTTGCCTCCCCGCCGGCAGGGGGCTATCGAAGCGGCAACAGTCAACGAACAAAGGGCGGCCCTCGTGGCCGTCGCCCCCTCGGACCATGGCAAAAAAACCCACCGCGCCGCTTCCGGCGCCGGTTCCGATCAAGCCCGTCGCGCTTGGCGAAGCCTTGTCGGAACGCTACCTGTCCTACGCGATGAGCACCATCACGGCGCGCTCGCTGCCCGACGTGCGCGATGGTCTCAAGCCGGTGCACCGGCGCCTGCTCTACGCGATGCGGCTGCTGCGGCTGGATCCCGACGGCGCGTTCAAGAAGAGCGCCCGCGTCGTGGGCGACGTGATCGGCAAGCTGCACCCGCACGGCGACCAGTCGATCTACGACGCGCTCGTGCGGCTGGCGCAGGACTTCGCGATCCGCTGGCCACTGATCGAGGGCCAGGGCAATTTCGGCAACATCGACGGCGATAACGCCGCGGCGATGCGATACACCGAGGCGCGTCTGACCGACGTGTCGCAGGCGCTGCTGGAAGGCATCGACGACGACGCGGTCGATTTCCGGGCCAATTTCGATGGCTCCGAGATCGAACCGGTCGTGCTGCCGGCGGCATTCCCGAACCTGCTTGCCAACGGCTCCGCCGGCATCGCGGTCGGCATGGCGACCTCGATCCCGCCGCACAATGTCGGGGAGCTGTGCGAGGCGCTGCTGCATCTGATCAGGACGCCGAACGCGCGCGTCGATACCCTAGTCGATTTCGTGCCGGGGCCCGATTTTCCGACCGGCGGCAAGCTGGTCGAGCCGCGCGAGTCGGTGATCGAGTCCTACCGGACGGGCCGCGGGTCGTTCCGGCTGCGCGCGCGCTGGACCATCGAGACGCTGCCGCGTGGCCTCTATCGCATCGTCGTCAGGGAGATTCCCTACCAGGTCCAGAAGTCGCGGCTGGTTGAGAAGATCGCCGAGCTGCTGAACGCCAAGAAACTGCCGATGCTGGAGGACGTGCGCGACGAATCCTCCGACGACATCCGGCTGGTGCTGGAGCCGCGCACGGGCAACGTGCCGGCCGAGCTGTTGATGGAGCAGCTGTTCAAGCTCACGGAGCTCGAAACCCGCTTCCCCCTGAACCTCAACGTGCTCGACGGCGGCACGGTGCCGCGCGTGATGGATCTGCGCGAGGCGCTGCAAGCGTTTCTCGACCACCGCCGCGTGGTGCTGCAGCGGCGCAGCCGGCACCGTCTGGCGGCGATCGCGCGGCGGCTGGAGATTCTGGAAGGCTATCTCGTTGCCTATCTCAATATCGACGAGGTGATCGCCATCATCCGCGGCGAGGACGAGCCGAAGCCCGTCTTCATCGAGCGCTTCAAGCTCACCGACCTGCAGGCCGAGTCGATCCTCAACATGCGTTTGCGCAGCCTTCGCCGGCTGGAGGAGATCGAGCTCAGGACCGAGCACGGTGCGCTTTCGAAGGAAGGCGCCGAACTCGACGCGCTGATGGCCGACGACCGCAAGCAGTGGGCCGCGATCACCGGCGAGATCCAGGAACTGCGCAAGAAGTACGGGCCGCGCACCGATATCGGCCGCCGCCGCACCGAGATCGCCGACGCGCCGGCGATCGTCGACGTACCCATCGAGGCATTCGTCGAGAAGGAGCCCGTGACGATCGTCTGCTCGGAGAAGGGCTGGATCCGCGCCGCCAAGGGTCACCTCGAACCGCAAGCCGCCGCCGACCTGAAATACAAGGAAGGCGATCGCGAGAAATTCGTGCTGCACGCGCAGTCGACGGACAAGCTGCTGACCTTCGGCACCAACGGCCGCTTCTACACGATCGGCGTCGACAAGCTGCCCGGCGCGCGTGGCCACGGCGAGCCGATCCGCCTGATGATCGATCTGGGCAACGACCAGGACCTCGTGACCATGACGGTGTTCAGGGGCGGGCGGAAATTCCTCGTCGCCTCGCTGGAGGGCCGCGGTTTCGTGGTGCCGGAAGACGAGGTCGTGGCGCAGACGAAGAACGGCAAGCAGGTGCTCAACGTCGGCGAAGGCGAGGAGGCCGCGATCTGCGTCGAGGTGCCCGCCAATGCCGACCATGTCGCCACGATCGGCGAGAACCGCAAGCTGCTGGTGTTCCCGCTGGAGCAGGTTCCCGAGATGACGCGGGGCCGGGGCGTCATCCTGCAGAAATACAAGGACGGCGGCCTGTCGGACGCCAGGGCGTTCAGGCTCGCCGACGGCCTGATCTGGCAGTCGCGCACCAAGACGAAGGCCGATCTCCAGGAGTGGCTCGGCGAGCGCGCCCAGGCCGGCCGGATGCCGCCGCCGGGCTCGCCGCGCGCCAACCGGTTCTAGGACGGGAAGCAGATCATGGACATCGCGACTGCCC
>CAMDVZ010000497.1 GCA_945878895.1 Caenispirillum bisanense
GCGCGATCATCGTGGCCATGAAGGCGTTGCCGTTCCTGGTGCCGCAGCGCCAGCGCTCCCGCCTCGCCGAGACGGTTCTCGATCTGCTGCCCCCGGGTCTGCTCACGGCGCTGCTGCTGCCGCCGGTCCTCGTCGGCGCCGCGTCGACATTGTCGCCAGGCAGCGCGCTGGCCGTCCTGTCGGTTCTCGTCGCGCTCGCCGTGGCGCGCCTGACCGGCAAGATGGCGCCGGCGATCGGCGCAGGCCTCGCGCTGCTGGCATTGGCGGAGGTCGTGTAGAGCGGCGGTCGTTTCGGCGGAGACAAGGCCACGATCACACGATCCGGGAGCGCTACCTGTGGACGTCCCACCGACAGGGCCGGCTGCGGGGCGGACATGGTCGGCGCACCGTACGGAGTACGAAAACGGTGTCATCCCGAGCTTGTCGAGGGACCTTTGCGCGGAGCCGAATGCCGGGAAAGCGGTTGAAAACAAAGAGGAACGGTCCCTCGACAGGCTCGGGATGACACCGGCCTTGGCCGTCCAGCGGTGCGCCTGTCATTCCATTCAGGGTTGGATCGGTTTTCGAGCCGGTGGAGACGATGGCATGATCGGACCGTCCGGGCGCGCTCCCCGACGGCGCCGGACTCTCCGCGTTTCCGCCGGTTCCGAAGCCGCTCAGGCCGGCCGCACGGCAGGCGTGACGGCCGGTCCCTTGAGTTCGATCTGGTTGCCCTCGGGATCGTCGAAATAGAGCGAGGGTCCGTCGCCTTCGGCGCCATAGCGCGGGACAACGTCGCCGGGCCGGATGCCGAACGGCGCGAGTCGGGCGGCGATGGCGGCGGGGTCGAACGGTTCCACCCGGAAGCACAAATGATCCATGTTGCGGTCGTCGGTGGCGGCGCGGCCGGGCACCAGATCGAGCAGGCAGTCGCCCGCCCGCAGCTGCATGAGGCCGAGGCGCGCCAGCCGGCGTTCGACTTTCAGGCCCAGCGCTTCGCCATAGAACCGCACCATCGCGTCGGTGTCGCGCACCCGCAGGACGACATGGTCGATTCGCCGGACCGCGAAGGGTCCGGAGACGGGCCGGTCAGACATGATGCCCTCGCAATGCCGCGACGCCGGACTCCGGCGCCGCGATCAGGCTATCCTCCGCCCGAATGCGCCGCCATCGTCAAGGCGTGGAATTTCGAGGGAGCCCAGGATCGTGAAAGTCGGACCCGCCATCGCCGAAATCCTCAAGCGCGAGGGGATCGAGATCCTCATCGGCTATCCCGTCAACCACATGTACGAGCACGCCGCCGCCGCCGACATCCGCACCATCGTGGTGCGGCAGGAGCGCATCGGCCTGCACATGGCCGATGCCATCTCGCGCCTGACCAAGGGCAAGAAGATGGGCCTGTTCGTGATGCAGCACGGGCCGGGCGCCGAGAACGCCTACGGCGCCGTCGCCCAGGCCTATGGCGAGTCGGTGCCGGTGCTCGTGATGCCGATGGGCTATCCGCGCCGCATCGCGCACATTCCGCCGAACTTCAATTCGACCATCGCGATGGCCCAGGTGTCCAAGCACGCCGAGCCGATCACGGCCGGGGCGGAAGTGCCCAACATCATGCGGCGCGCCTTCTCGCTGCTGCGCAACGGCCGCGGCGGGCCGGTGGTGATCGAGATTCCGACCGACGCCTTCGCCGAGGACGTGCCCGAGCCGCTGGACTACACGCCGGTCATCGTGACGCGTTCGGGTCCCGACCCGGAGGCCGTGAAAGCGGCCGCCAAGGTGCTGGTCGGCGCCAAACGACCGGTGATCTATGCGGGCCAGGGCGTTCACTGGGCCAGCGCCTACGCGGAGCTCAAGCGCCTCGCGGAACTGCTGGCGATTCCGGTCTGCACCAGCCTTGAGGGCAAGAGCTGCTTCGACGAGACTCATCCGTTGGCGCTGGGCTCGGGCGGCCGCGCGATGCCCAAGCCGGTGCACCAGTTCCTCCAGGACTCCGACGTCATCCTCGGCATCGGTTGCAGCTTCACCGAGACGAATTTCGGCGTGACGATGCCGAAGGGCAAGACGATCATCCACGCCACGCTCGATCCCGCCCACATCAACAAGGACGTGCGCGTCCAGCACGGCCTGGTCGGCGACGCGCAGCTGACCTTGCAGATGCTGATCGAGGCCTGCCAGGCCATCGCCGGTTCCACGCCGCGCGATGCCAGCGCCGTCGCCGCCGAGATCAAGGCGGTCGAGAAGGAATGGCTGGCGCAGTGGCTGCCCAAGCTCGAATCCGCCGAGGAGCCGCTCAATCCCTACCGTGTCCTGTGGGAATTGCAGCGCACGGTCGACGTCGCCAACACCATCATCACCCACGACGCCGGCAGCCCGCGCGACCAGCTCTCGCCGTTCTGGAAGACGACGGCGCCGCACAGCTACATCGGCTGGGGCAAGACCACCCAGCTCGGCTACGGCCTCGGCCTCGCGATGGGCGCCAAGCTCGCCTGTCCCGACAAGCTCTGCATCAACGTCTGGGGCGACGCCGCCATCGGCTTCACGGGCATGGATTTCGAGACCGCGGTGCGCGAGCGCATTCCGATCCTCTCGATCCTGCTCAACAATTTCTCGATGGCGATCGAACTCGGCGTCATGAAAATCTCGACCGAGAAGTACCGCTCGACCGACATCTCCGGCGACTATGCCGCGATGGCCCGCGCTTTCGGCGGCTACGGCGAACGCGTGACCAAGACCAGCGACATCGCCGCCGCCATCCGCCGCGGCATCGAGCAGACGAAGGCCGGCAAGCCGGCGCTGCTGGAGTTCATCACCTCGAAGGAAGTGTCGATCTCGACGTTCAAGTAGGAATCGGCGACAGGCCTGGTTTTCGAGGCTCCGAACGGGACCGGTCGTGGCGAGTCGCCACGACCGGCAAACGTTGGTTTCACCCGCGAACGCCGTGCGGGCGCGGTCCCGCGGCAAGGGATGGTACTGCCGCGAAGGTTTTCCCTTCTCCCCTCGCATGATGGCAGAAGGTGCCCGAAGGGCGGATGAGGGGCTTCGCGGCGTTGCGACGACGGCGTCGTCTCTCGCGGGAACGTGCTGCTTGCGAGGCCGCGAAGCCCCTCATCCGGCGCTGCGCGCCACCTTCTCCCCGCCTTCGCGCTAGGGTGTCTGCACATCTCGCCCCCATCGAGAAAGCCCAGCGGCGCAGTAACCTCTTCCCTTCCCCCGCTGGCGGGGGAAGCAACCGTAAGATGGGGTGTGGGGTCATTCGGTGTTTTCGTGTTTTCCCTGGCGCC
>CAMDVZ010000498.1 GCA_945878895.1 Caenispirillum bisanense
AAGCTCTGCGCCCGGGTCTGGAACACCTGCGACGAGATCCTCGACGCCTGTCAAAGCGCCTGGCGCTTCCTCGTCGACGATCCAGCCCGGATCCGCTCCATCGGCACCAGGAAATGGGCGTGTGTCACTCGATAAGTCGGCTGGTATTATGCCCGAACCGGGCCGACGACGGGTGTCCTGTTGTAACGGTTCGTTGCCGGTCGCCGGCTTCGCCGATCCGGCCGACAGGAGCGACGCGGCCTTTGCACGGGTCTTCACGCAGCCATGAAGGGCCATCGGGTGAACGTCGCGCCGGGCGTCTGGGCGGTCCCGACCCAGTGAAAACCTCGCCAGAACGGAAAAACCCAGGCGGGCAGCCATTGTTGGCAGCCAGAGGAGTGGATCGTGACACGGGGACGGGCGGCTTCCGGCGGGGCTCATCCGGTCGGGAGATTGTCCGGCCATCCAGACGACACGGGGCTTTTCACGCCCCCATATTCCGCCGTCGCGGGGCAGCCTATGTGCGGCCGAGGGTCGCCAGCACGGCGTTGAGGCGCTGCAGGCCGGCCGGCGTGGCGCGCAGACCGGTATCGTCGTCGACCACGAATCCACCGTCGACCATCCGCCGCAGACCCGCCGGATCGATCGCGTCGGCGAGCGCCACGCCGGTATTGGCGGCGAACCGTGTCCGGTCGATCCCCGCGGTCAGCCGCAACCCCATCATCAGGGCCTCGCTGGCCGCCTCGTCGGCGGCGACCGGGGTGTCCTCGGCGGTGCCGTGGCCATGCGCCTCCACGAGGTCGAGCCACGCCTCGGGGCCGCTGGTCTGGCGGGTGGCGCGTTTTTCCGCCGGGTTGGTTGCGTCGCGGAACCGACCATGGGCGCCGGGTCCGACACCGATATAGTCGTCGTAGCGCCAGTAGGTCAGGTTGTGCCGGCATGCGCCGCCGGGGCGGGCGTGGTTGGAGATTTCGTAGGCCGGCAGGCCGCGCGCCGCCAGCAGCTCGGCGGTGGTTTCGTAGAGGGCGGCCTGGGTATCCGCGTCGGGCATCGCGAAGGCGCCGGTCGCGTGGTCGCGCCAGAACCGGGTGCCGCGCTCGATGGTCAGCTGGTAGAGCGACAGGTGGTCGCCGGCCAGCTCAAGCGCCCGGCCGAGTTCCTCGCGCCATGCCATTACCGTATGGCCGGGCCGGCCGTAGATCAGGTCGAAGCTATGGCGGCCGAAATGACGGCGGGCGAGTTCGATGGCGGCGATAGCCTCGTTGGCGGAATGGTTACGGCCGAGAAACTTCAGAGCATCGGCGTCGAGCGCCTGGACGCCGAGCGACAGCCGGTTGACGCCGGCCCGCGCCAAGGCCGCGAAATTGGCCGCCTCGACCGAGGTCGGATTGGCTTCAAGCGTGATTTCGAGGTCGGAACCGGTGGTCCAGTGGCTTTTGATGGCCTGAATCACGTCGGAAACGGTGTCGGGTGGCATCAGGGAGGGCGTTCCGCCGCCGAAAAACACGCTGGTGACGGTGCGCAGCGGGGTCCTGGCCGCATAATGGCGTAGTTCGCGCAACAACCCGTCGCGCCAGCGCCGCTGGTCGACCTGGTCGCGCACGTGGCTGTTGAAATCGCAGTAGGGGCACTTGCTCAGGCAGAATGGCCAGTGAACATAGACGCCGAAAAAAGGCCCTTCCATCATGCCCTTTTCCACCCTTCCGGCGCCCCTTCCGGAGCTTGAAAACACGCTGCCAGCAACAGCTTGAACGCCTTGCCGCGATGGCTGATCGCGTTCTTGTCGGCCGCCGACATCTCCGCGCAAGTCCGCATGTCGCCGAGCGGCCGGAAGGTCGGATCGTAGCCATGCCCGCCATGCCCGCGCGGCGGCCACACGACGACGCCCTCGAGCGTGCCGTGGAAACGTTCGACATGTCCAACGGGCCACGCCAGCGCCAGCACGCAATGAAACGTCGCCCGCCGCGCCGCGGCCGTGTCGGGCACGTCGAGCCGCGCCAGTTCGGCCTGGATCCGCTTCATGCCGACCATGGAATCGCGGTCCGGGCCCTCCCAGTCGGCGGTGAAAACACCGGGCCGGCCGCCCAGCGCGCGCACGCTCAATCCCGAATCGTCGCCCAGCGCCGGCAGGCCGCTGGCCCGCGCCGCCGCCAGCGCCTTCAGCACCGCGTTCGCCTCGAACGTGGCGCCGGTTTCCTCGGGCGCCGCGAGTCCGAGTTCGGCCGCCGACACGACATCGACGGCCCACGGGTCCAGCATCTCGCCGATTTCGACCGCCTTGCCGCGATTGTGGGTGGCCACGACCAGCCGTGGCCCCTCGTAGCGGCGGTGGTTGGCGACCATCGACGGTGTCTCCGCCGATCGGCCTAGACGATGCCCAGCGCGGCGCGCTGATAGCCGCCCAGTTCCGCGACGCCGGCCTTGGCGAGACGCAGCAATTCGAGGAACTGCGCCTCGGCGAACGGATCCTGCTCGGCCGTACCCTGGATCTCGACGATGCCGCCGCCGACCGTCAGGACGAAATTGGCGTCGGCCTGGGCGTTCGAATCCTCGGCGTAGTCGAGGTCCAGTACCGCCGCGCCCTTGTAGAGGCCGCAGGAAATCGCCGCCACCTGGCCGGTCACGGGGTTCTTTTTCAGCTTGCCGGCCTTCACCAGCCCATCCATCGCGGCGTGCAACGCCACCCAGGCACCGGTGACGCTGGCGGTCCGGGTGCCGCCGTCGGCCTGGATCACGTCGCAGTCGATCTTGACCTGCAACTCGCCCATGGTCTCGAGGCTGACAACCGCCCGTAGGGCGCGGCCGATCAGGCGCTGGATTTCCTGGGTACGGCCCGATTGCTTGCCACGGGCGGCTTCGCGATCGCCGCGGGTGTGGGTGGCGCGCGGCAGCATGCCGTATTCGGCCGTCACCCAGCCGCGTCCGGTGTTGCGCATCCACGGCGGCACCCGGTCCTCGACCGAGGCGGTGCACAGCACGTGCGTGTCGCCGAATTTCGCGAGGCAGGAGCCCTCGGCGTGGCGGGAAAAGCCCGGTATCAGCTCGATGCGACGCAACTGGTCGAGGGCGCGGCCGGAAGGGCGCATGGGTACAAACTCCGCTGGGCTGGGACGAAATCCACCCTAGCAGCCTGTCGGACTGAGGTGAATGGGCGAGAAAGTTCGCCCCGGGCGGGCCTCGGCGGACCGCGCGGTCGTGTCGGGGGCGTCCCGGCGATGTCTCGGGACAGCGTTTTGGCGGCTCCCGGGCGTCGTCGGTGGCCGGTCGTGG
>CAMDVZ010000499.1 GCA_945878895.1 Caenispirillum bisanense
CCCCAATACCCCGCGTCAAGGCTTATCCTAGCGCCTATGCCCCCCCCCCCTGTCTGGCCTGGTCCGGACAGGGCACCGCCGGCCGGAATCCTCTAGGCAGGATGCGAAAATACAAATATACGTTCTTGATTCGATGAAATACTTTTTTATCTTAAACTAGAAGCCCTACCAAGCATATAATCCAACAGATCGACCGGTACTGGTCCAGCCCGGACACCGCGCCAGCGGCCCGGTCGATATCGCCGCGTCACGTTCACTCCAACCTCTTCGGCGCCCGCGACGGCGCCTCCAGGGTTCCGGCGGAGCCCCGTTGTTTGACAGGTCTGGACTGCACCGGAGCCGCGGCCGGCCCGCGTCTCGCCCGATGCGGGCACCGATGGGGGATTGCCGCGCCGACGGCGGGGTACCGCCTCCTCGACACGTGTCGGCGTTCGGCCCACGCGGACTCCGGTCCTGTGTGTCGGACCGGAACGAAAGAGCGGTCGCGCGTCGCACGGAGACCATGTTGCCCGTCGCTCCGCTACCGCCACGATGTCGCGTCGCGCGGCAGGTCATTCATCGGATCGAGCACCAGGACACTCGAATCCGGAGTCGTGTTCCATCGCCAGACGACCATGTTGACCCCTTGTGTCGCACGCGTCGGCGGCCGGTTCGCCGGCAGGACCGATGGCACCAACGCAGCACTGAACCCGGCCTCGATCGGACGGTCGGCGATCCGCCACGTCACCGGATCGTCGCCGCGGTCGCGAGCATCTTTCCAGGACGAGAACGGACCGTCCCGTTCGTCCCCGTGCGCCTGGATGCCCACGGGTATCGTGACGTCGGCGACCGGCCCGACATCGACCGCGTAGGCCACGAACGTGGCCGGCCTGAACCTTGTATCCTGCTGGTACTCGTTCACGGCCACGTCCAGGCTCGTGGAGAGATAGAGGGCGGCCCGATCGACCCGATTGTACCGTCCGCCATTTTTGGCGGCGCCGGCGCCGCCCAGCGGATCGTGCGCCCAGCGCGGCGCCATGACGCGCACCAGTCGCCCCCGGAACCGCGCGTCGGTCAACATTCGCGCGTGGCCGCATGGCGTTCGGATACGCACCGGCCGCCTCCGGGAAAGCCGTTCAGGGCGAGCTCGATCATCGCCTCCGCCGCTTCGGCGCCGTTGGGTTGCTCCGTCGATTCTTCCGATTGATCTTTGTCCATTTTCCACGGAACCGCCGGTTCGGCAACGACGCCGACGGCGAACCACCGCGACCGTCGCCGGACTGGAACCTGAAGGGAAGCGTGATGATTTCCGTCATCGCTACGCGCGGGCCTCGGGCGAGGAAACGTCGGTAGCCCGTCAGTGATCACGGAACCGCGTTTCATCGCAACAGGGCAAGTTTGCCCCGATGGCGGATATTTCATGCTGCGGCCGCGACGGAAAGACCATGCCGTGTTTGGTGGCCGACAAAGACGACAGACATTGCGAGGGCCCATCGCAATGACCTCGTGATCCCCGCGTGCCGTCCAGGCCGACGGTCAGGCGTACACGCCGTCCTGCAGCGTCTCGAGGTGGAGGATGACCGCGCTCCGTCTGCCTTCGAAGACGAGTTGTCTCGCGGTCTTGCCCTCGAACGCGAGAATCGGCGCGTAGCGATACCCAGCGACCGCTCTCGCGCGGCTACCGATGACCTCGGTCGCCAGCGACAGGACGGCGGAATCCGATGCCGCTTCGTCGTCGCTCGCGACGGCCGACTGCAATTGTTCCTGGAGCGTTCTGGCCGCGAGATCCACCGCCTGATCCGGCGTGATCGTGCCGTCGCTCTCGACCGTCATCGAGAGCCTGTCGTGGGCGGCTGATTTGTCCCGGACGCCAGCGTCGACTTTGTAGGAAACCTTGCGCACATGGCCTGACAACGATAGCACGCCGCGCAACGCGTCGCCCAACGTCGGGCCAAACCCGAGGCGCACCGGATCGATCACGACCGCCGCCGCGATCGCGGGCAATTCATCGCCACCGACGATCTGCCGCATCGGAGGCACTTTGGGCGGAACGCGTTTCATCGTGCAATCCTGAAGTCTGGTGTGTCCTTTGGCCTGGTCGTCTTTGGTTCTGGCCCGCGTACCGGGTGACGCGTTCGCGACGTGCGGTCAACTGGCCCGGCGAGACGACGTCGAAACGTCCCCTGTCGGTTTGCAAGGCTCTCGGCGGGGCCAATTATCCGCGCGCCATCGAGAAGCGCAAGGCCAAGCTTGCCTCGGCGTCGGTGGGGGCGCGCCCATGGCGGCGGACGGCGGGGCAACACGAGACGTGGGCAGCGGCCAGTCCAGTGGACGCCGCCGCCAGCAAACGAAGCGGCCGGCGTTTCGGATTGTATCTCCGGCGACGTTGTCTATCATTCGGGGATGCTGCTGGCGCCGCGCTATTTCGTGGCTTTCCTGGACGGAAGGCTTGGCGAAACCCAGAGGATCGCCTTCGTTCCCGGCGATCTCGGCGCGCACATCCACGCCTATTCGCCGCATCTTACGATCGGGCGAACCTACGCCCTTAAGCTGCAGCGGAAGCACAGTCTGAAATACGAGCAGTTCCAGCTCGTCCAGCCCGCGATCGAGCACGGCTATGCCGGTATCCATCGCGGCGATCTTGTCTTTCTGTATTTTCACGAAGAAACACGGCGATGGTTTCTTCTCGCGGTGAAAACCGCCGCGGCCGGGGCCGAGCTCTGGCTGAAGTCGTTCTATCCGCTGGACGCGAAACGCACCGGCAAGATCCGCAGGCAAATGACGATGCTGCGCGAACACGCGTGACGGGCGCCGGCGCGACCTTGGCCAGGGTCGCGCCGGCATGTCGTGGTCGGGGGCTCCAGATTTTTTCCCCTACTGCACGTCCGGCACATGGCCCTAACCGGACGGCGACGGCCAGGAGGCTTACCGCGTCGCCACACTTCATTGAATCATCGGGTGATTCGCGGCGCAAGAGGTCGATCGCGCCCGACGCTCCACAGTTGCCTGCGCGTTCGTGGATTGTCGCCGGTTTTCCCGGATCGATGGGGTGCCGGACGGGGGCGGCGCGCGATCGTCGGAACGACCGACACTCTCGGGTGCGCGAGCGCGCCCCGCCGCCCCTTAGGACAGCCGCCAAGATAAGTGAATCTGCCTGACGGTTGGGCTGCGGCGGAGTGACTCGGGCGGACCGGCTTCCGTGACCCGGAGTACTGCCTTAACAGCGAGGGCATGATCGACAGACAGGGCATCTCGCTTCGCTGGGCCGC
>CAMDVZ010000500.1 GCA_945878895.1 Caenispirillum bisanense
GATCGGTATCGCCGGTTTCCTGCGCTTCGAGCTTCATCGTATGGGCGACCCGCCGCAAATCGCGCGCCGCCAGAGCGCGGGCACGGGCCGCGACGGCGCCGGTCAGCGATCCGTTGGGAACCAGGGCGTAGACCAGCGTGCAATCCAGCGCCGCCGCGGCGCGCCGCAGCGTGTCGAGCTGGATCGTGCCGCCGGCCTCCGACTTTTCCATCGCATCGATGGTTTGCGGCCGCACCGACAGGCGTCCGGCCAGTTGCGGCCCCGACATGCCGATCGCGTCCCGGATGGCGCGGATCCAGCCGCGCGGTGGCGGCCGGAAGCGATCGACGGGCCTCAACACATCGAGACGAGCATCGAGTTGCTGTCGGGCGTGACGGCGGGAATCGGATTTCACGGCAGCACCGAGCGGTTCTAAGTCATGTCATAGTATGATTTTCCTATATAAATATCAATCTGTGATATGAATCAAGGCCGCCTCATATGAATCGGCCTTCCATCCCGTTGAAGGTTCCCGATCATCCCGACGCGCGTCCAGGCGACACGAGCCATTGGTCCCCGAGAAAGGTGTTCACGTCGCGGAAACGCATCCCCGGACGTGGTCGTCGACCATGCCGCTGGCCTGCATGAAGGCCTGGCAGATGGTCGGTCCGACGAACTTGAAGCCAAGTCCGATCAGCGCCTTCGACATCGCTTCGCTTTCGGGCGTCTTCGCCGGCACCTGCTTGAGTCCCGCCGGCCGGTTGACCTTCGGAACGCCGTCGACAAAGGACCACAGGAACGCCACCGGATCCTCGCGCTCGGCCAGCGCCAGCCACGCCCGCGCGTTGCCGACGCTGGCCTCGATCTTGCCGCGATGGCGCACGATGCCGGGATCGACGATGAGGCTCTCGATCTTCTCCGGCGTGTAGCGCGCGATCTTCGCCGGATCGAAACCGTCATACACCTTGCGGTAATGCGCGCGCTTGCGCAGCACGGTGATCCAGCTGAGGCCGGCCTGGCAGCCCTCGAGGATCAGCAGCTCGAACAGCGCGTTCGGATCGCGGCGCGGCCGGCCCCATTCCTCGTCGTGATAGGCGAGATAGAGCGGATCGTCCGACACCCAGCCGCAGCGCGGCTTGCCGTCGCCGCGACGGACGAGATCGCTGGCCCAGACCATGGTGCTTCTCCGTTGAGGTCACCCGAGCGGGCGGTCGCCGTCGACCGGGCCAAAGCGGGAGTCACTTGTCCCAGTTCCGCTGGTGGAGCAACGCGGCGAGGAAAACCGTCGCGTTCGGCCGGGGGCGAACCACGGCCCATTTCCCGAAAGCCTCCCGGACATCGCCAACGCTTTGCTCCACGCCGGCGCGGAAAAAGATCGTCCCGGTGTCGTAGTCCGCCAAGTGCCGCTCTTCCTGGAGGACGACGAACGTTCTCGCCACGACCACGAGTTCATCCTCGATCGGTGCCGCGAGTAGAGCGGCGGTCGATGCGGCGGGCTTTCGGGCGCTGAATTGCCGGCAGACCGTCTTCATCGCACCATGGTCGAATGCGCGCCGCAGCTGAATCCGGAGCGCCGCCGGTTGAGCCGGCGCCAGCACCCTCGTGGCCTCGCCAATCAACAAATGGAACAACCCGTAGTATGCCGACGAGATTGCGCGACGCAGACTCGCCTGGCGTGGCCGTTTAGATTCACGCGTCGCCAGATGCAGCGCCTGCTCAAGCAGATCGTTTGACAGGGCCATGCGCGCTCGGTGGAGGCACGAAACGTACGTAGGGCCAACGGCTCGTTCCGGTCGCGAGGATATCCTCGGTGACCTTGTGGGCGAGGTCGCTCAACTGGGCTATCCAGGCGGCGGGCGGTTTGAGATCGTCGTCGGTGACGAACGACACCCAGACGGACGGGTAGCCTGTCGAGTCCGGACCGTACTCCAGATCGAAACCGTGCACGCCCGGCGGCAGCTTGTGCTTCCGCACCAAGGCCCGGAGCGATCTGTCTTCCTTCGCCGAAACGGCCGCGGAGGCGATGTCGTGTGCCATGGCCCGATCATACACGCTGGAACCCGGTGCTGCCTAGACGGCGACGATGGAGCTCGTCGCCACCTCAATCGCCGCCGAACACGCCCTTCTTGACCTTGCTGAACAGGCCCTCTTCCTCGGGCTGGCCGGCCTTGTCGAAGTCCGCCAGCAGCTCCTTCTGGCGGGCAGTCAGGTTGATCGGCGTCTGCACCGCCACCTCGACGTAGAGGTCGCCCTTCTGGGTCGAGCGCAGCACCGGCATGCCCTTGCCGCGCAGCCGGAACTGATGGCCGGCCTGGGTGCCCGGCGGAATGGCGATGCGGGCGGCCTTGCCGTCGAGCGTCGGCACCTCGATGTGACCGCCGAGCGCGGCCTCCACCATGCCGATCGGCATGCGGCACATCAGGTCGGCGTTCTCGCGCTCGAACAGCTTGTGCTTGCGCACCCCGAGGAACACGTAGAGGTCGCCCGCCGGGCCGCCGCGCTGGCCGGCCTCGCCCTCGCCGGTCAGGCGGATGCGGGTGCCGTCCTCGACGCCGGCCGGAATCTTGACCTGCAGCGTCTTGTCCTTGCGCACCCGGCCCTGGCCGCCGCAGGAGCGACACGGCTTGTCGACCTTCTGGCCAGCGCCATGGCAGTGCGGACAGGTGCGCTCGACGGTGAAAAAGCCCTGCTGCATGCGCACCCGGCCACGACCGTGGCAGGTGGCGCAGCTGGTCGGCTTGGACCCGGATTCGGCACCGCTGCCGTGGCAGGGCTCGCACGCCACCGAGCTGGGGACCCGGATCGAGGTCTCGGTGCCGCCGAACGCCTCGTCGAGCGAGATTTCCAGATTGTAGCGCAGGTCGGCGCCGCGACCGGTCTGGCCGCGCGCGCGCGAGGCACCCTCGGCGCCGAACATCTGCTCGAAGATGTCGCTGAAATCGAATCCGCCGCCGCCGGCGCCACCGCCGAACGGCCCCTGTCCCGGACCGCTCGCGCCACCCTCGAACGCGGCGGCGCCGTAGCGATCGTAGGCGGCGCGCTTCTGCTCGTCCTTCAGGATGTCGTAGGCGTGGTTGATGTCCTTGAACTTGCGCTCGGCTTCCTTGTCGCCCGGATTGCGATCCGGGTGATACTGCATCGCCAGCTTGCGGTACGCCTTCTTCAGCTCGTCCGCCGAAGCCGTCCGGCTGGCGCCGAGCAGTTCGTAAAAATCCTGTGCCATCGCGCCTCGCTCCCGTCAGCGCCCGCGTCGCGCG
>CAMDVZ010000501.1 GCA_945878895.1 Caenispirillum bisanense
GCCGTGCGGCGATCACGGACGCTCGCCATGAGCGCCACGGGAGTGGCGCGCTCCCGGAAGACGCCCGTCGCCTGCCGTCTTGATCGATCCGGACCGCGCCTCACACGATTGCCCTGCGCGTTTCACCCGCCCGTATCGGCGTTGCCGGCAAAGTCGAGCATGGTGCCTCTTCCACCGCCCACCCCCATCCGCCCTTTTGGCACCTTCCCCCGCGCGAGCGCGAGGGAAGGTATGAATGTCGAGGCGCTCGCCGACGCCCTCGATCCGGGCCGGTCGCCATGACCGCCACCACCCGTCGCGAGCACGACGTCGCCGTGATCGGCGGCGGGCTGGTCGGCTCGGCCATCGCGTGGGGGCTGGCGCGTCTCGGCCGACGCGTTGCGATCCTCGACGAGGGCGACGTCGCGTACCGAGCCTCGCGCGGCAATTTCGCGCTGGTGTGGGTGCAGAGCAAGGGCCTCGGCATGCCCGCCTACGCCGGCTGGACGCGACGCTCGTCCGACAGCTGGCAAGGCTTCGCCGACACCCTGCGCGCCGACACCGGCATCGACGTCGCCTTCGCGCGCCCCGGCGGCTTCACGCTGGCGCTGTCGGAACGCGAGCTGGAGACGCGCGTCGACCAGCTCAAGCGCCTGCACAACCAGCCCGGCGTGCGCGAGCTCGGCTACGAGGTCATGGACCCGACCGCCCTTTCCCGCTTCCTGCCTGGCCTCGGACCGGAGGTCGCAGGCGGCGTCTATTGTCCGCTCGATGGCCACGCCAACAGCCCGCGCCTGTTGCGCGCGTTGCACACGGCCCTCGATCGAATGGGCGCCACCTTCCTGCAAGGCGCCACCGTGACCGGCATCGAGCGACGCGACGGCGCCTTCGTGGTCTCGCGCGCCGGCGCCGCGCCGGTCGCGGCGGGCAAGATCGTCGTCGCGGCCGGCAACGGCAACAAGGCGCTCGGCGCCATGGTCGGGCTCGACGTGCCGGTGCGTCCGCAGCGCGGACAGATCGTCGTCACCGAGAAGGTGGCGCCGTTCCTGAAACACCCTATCGTCACCATCCGCCAGACCGACGAGGGCGGCGTCATGCTGGGCGATTCGCTGGAGGAGGTCGGCTTCGACGACGCCACGCGCACCGGCGTCACCGGCACCATCGCTTCGAGGGCCGTGCGCATGTTTCCGATGCTGGGAAAGCTCAACGTCGTGCGGACCTGGGCGGCGTTGCGCGTGATGACCCCCGACGGTTTCCCGATCTACATGCAGTCCGCCAGCCATCCCGGCGCCTTCGTCGCGACCTGTCACAGCGGCGTGACGCTCGCCGCGGCGCACGCGTTGCACCTGGCGCCGCTGATCGACGCGGGTGGATTGCCCGCCGAGTTCGACCCCTTCCATGGCAGGAGGTTCGATGTTCCGGCGCCTGTCTGATCTCGCGCCGGCCGACGCGGTGGGCATCGCCATCGACGGGCAACCCGCCACCGCGCGTGCCGGCGACAGCGTCGCCGCGGCCCTGCTCGCCAACGGCCACGCCGCCTGCCGGGAAACCGCGGTCGGCGGCGTGCCGCGTGGCCCCTGGTGCCTGATGGGCGTCTGCTTCGACTGTCTCGTGACCATCGACGGCGTCGGCAACCGCCAGGGCTGCATGGTCAGCATCCGCGAGGGCATGCGGATCGATACGCAGCGTGGCCGCCGCGAGGTCGGGCGATGAGCGACACGTCGGCCGGACCGGCCAGTTGTGCTCTCGCCATCGTCGGCGCGGGTCCCGCCGGGATGACCGCGGCCATCACTGCCGCGGCGCTCGGTATCGACGCGCTAGTCGTCGACGAACAGCCCGCCCCCGGCGGCCAGATCTATCGCGCCACTACCCGCTCGCCGCTGCAGCCGGGTACCATACTCGGCGACGACTACTGGTCGGGTCGCGCGCTGGCCGACGCGTTCGCCGCCAGCGGCGCGGGCTATCTGCCCGGCACGACGGTCTGGAGCGTCGCGGCTGCCGACGACGGCGACGGTTTCGAGATCGGTGTCAGCCACGAGGGCGCCGCGCGCCTCGTCCGCGCCAGACACGTGATCGTCGCCACCGGCGCGCTCGAACGGCCGTTTCCGGTTCCCGGCTGGACCTTGCCCGGCGTGCTGACCGCCGGCGCCGCGCAGATCGCGCTCAAATCGTCGGGCCTCGTGCCGGAAGGTCGCGTCGCGCTCGCCGGTACCGGCCCCCTGCTCTGGCTGTTGGCCGCCCAATTGCTGCGCGCCGGCGCGCCGCCGACCGCGATCCTCGACACCACGCCGGCCGGCGATTTCGACGCGTGGCGGCACGCGCCTGCGTTCTTGCTGTCGCCCTATGCCGGCAAGGGCCTGTCGTTGATCCGCGAGGTCCGTGCGTCGGTGCCGGTGATATCGGGCGTCGCCGGTTTGCGCGCCGAGGGCGATGGCCGCTTGCACGCCGTCGCCTTCGCCGCCGGCGGACGCGAGCGGCGCATGGAAGTCGACGCGCTGCTGCTGCACCAGGGCGTTGCGCCGAACATAAACCTCGCCCTCGCCACGCGGTGCCGCCATCGCTGGGACGACGCGCAGCTGGCCTTCGTGCCCGAAATCGACGCGTGGGGCGCGAGCTCCGTCGCCGGCATCGCCATCGCGGGCGATGGCGCCGGCATCGGCGGCGCGGAGGCCGCCGCCGAACGTGGACGCCTCGCCGCGCTGGATGCTGCGGCACGGCTGGGTGCCATCGGCGAGGTGGAGCGCGACCGCCGCGCCGTGGCGCCGCGACGGGCGCTCGCCCGTGCCCTGCGCGGCCGGGCCTTCCTCGACCGCCGCTTCCGCCCCGCGCTGGCCGACCGCGTGCCATCGGGCGACACCATCGTCTGTCGCTGCGAGGAGGTGACGGCGGCGCAAATCGTCGAGGCGGTCGGCATCGGCGCCACCGGCCCCAACCAGCTCAAGGCTTACCTGCGTTGCGGCATGGGGCCCTGCCAGGGCCGCCTGTGCGGCCTGACGGTCACCGAACTGATCGCCGAAGCACGCGGGCAATCCCGCGACGCCATCGGCCACTACCGCCTGCGCGCGCCGGTGAAACCGCTGACCCTGGCCGAACTCGCCTCGATGCCCGCCACCGATGCCGACACCAGGGCGGTGGTGCGTGGGTAGATCGCTTGTCGAGCCCGTGGAGACGTCGCCGAGGTCGCACCGTCCGGAAGCGCGCCACGCCAGTGGCGCTCATGGCTGGCAGCAGCGCTGGCCCTGTCGCCAGGAAG
>CAMDVZ010000502.1 GCA_945878895.1 Caenispirillum bisanense
GACGACACGACGGCGACGCGGCGCGCGATCATCGGGCGCCGCCGAGCCGTGGAACGCCGCCGTCGGCGAGCGGCTGGCCATGCCACATCCGGTCGAGGCCAGCCCAATAAGCCGCGGACTCGCACATCGCGCAGGGCCGCGACGACGAATAGAGCACGCAGCCAGTCAATCGCGGCCGACCGAGCCGGCCGGCGGCGTCGCGGATCGCCTCCATTTCGGCATGGGCCGTCGGATCGGTCTGGCCCACGACGCGACTGGATCCTTCCCCGACGATGCGTCCGTCCAGAACGAGGACGGCACCGTAGGGCTGATCGCCGGCCAGTTCCGCGCGGCGGCGCAGATCGAACGCGCGCGCGACGAACGCCTCCGCGCTGGCTTCCGCCGGTTGCTCGATTGGAGCCATGGCGGCGGTGCCTTGCGCGCGCGCGGATGGAGTCAGCAGGAGCGACAGCGTCCCCCCGCGGTCACCCGTCGCGTGAACAGGGACCGCCGACCGGTATCAACCTTTTCGGCCATACCAGCGTCAGCCTATCGCCTTCGACGCCGTCAGCATCAGCAGTTGAACGGAGAGCCCGATCAGCGGCACGAAGGTCAGGACCATGCCGGCGAGACGGCCGATGCTCTCGCCGGCGCTGGTCGAGAGGCCCCAGGCGTGGGCGAGGCGGCCGACCACGATGGCGGCACCGTAGACGTGGATCATGGTGCGCGATCCGCCGTTCATCTCGAACAGGCCGATCAGGATCAGCGCCAGCGGCGCGTATTCGGCGAAATTGCCGAACATGCGCACGGCCCGTTGCAGGCCGGCGTCGCCGCCGTCGCCGAGACCGGTATGGGTGCGGCGGCGATGGTTGATGACGTAGATCGCGAGAAAGACGCCGAGCAGCGCCAGCAGCGCGCCGTAGAAACCTGAAATGACGGGCATCTCGAATCCTCCCTGTTGATCGGGATACGAGGATAGCCCGCGATCGGACCTACGTCCCGAGCGGTTTCATGACGGCCCACAGGTCGCTTTTGGCCTCGAAACCGACGCCCGGCAGCGAGGGCATCGTGACGCGCCCGTCGACCACCGGACAATCGTCGGCGAAACCGCCGAACGGCGCGAACACCTGCGGATAGGATTCGTTGCCGCCGCATTGCAGCCCGACGGCGATGTTGAGCGCGAACTGGTGGCCGCCGTGCGGCACGCAGCGGCGTGGCGACCAGCCATGGTCCTTCAGCATGTCGAGCGTGCGCAGATACTCCACGAGGCCGTAGCTCAGCGCCGGATCGAACTGCAGGATGTCGCGATCGGGCCGCAGGCCGCCGTGGCGGATCAGGTTGCGGGCGTCCTGCATGGAGAACAGGTTCTCGCCGGTCGCCAGCACGCCCTTGTACTGGGTCGCGAGCGCGGCGTGGGCGAGATAGTCGAGCGGGTCGAGCGGCTCCTCGAACCATTTGAGGCCGTATTGTTCGAGCGCGCGGCCCCATTCGAGGGCGGTCGGCAGATCGAAGCGGCCATTGACGTCGACCGCCAGCCGCTCGCCCTCGCCGACGAGGTCAAGCACCGCCTCGATGCGCCGCAGATCGTCGGGCAGCGCCACGCCGCCGATCTTCATCTTCACGTGCCGGTAGCCGAGGCCGAGATAGTGCTTCATCTCCTCGGTCAGCTGCTCGATGTCCTTGCCGGGATAGTAGTAGCCGCCGGCCGCGTAGACCCACGCCTTGTCGTCGGCCTCGCCGCCGTTGTGACGGTCGGCCAGCAGTTTCCAGAGCGGCACGCGGTGGGCCTTCGCCAGCGCATCCCACAGGGCCATGTCGAGCGTGCCCACCGCGACCGAGCGTTCGCCGTGACCGCCGGGCTTCTCGTTCTTCATCATCGCGGCCTGGCAGCGGGCCGGATCCAGAAACCCATCGGCGTCGATCAACGAATCGGCGGGCGCCGCGAGCAGGCGCGGAATGAAGCGTTCGCGCAGGAGGCCCTGCTGGGCGTAGCGGCCGTTCGAATTGAAGCCGTAGCCGATCACCGGCTTGCCATCGACGACCCGGTCGGTGACCACGGCCACGACGCTCGCGGTCATCTGGCTGAAATCGATGTAGGCGTTGGCGATGCTGGACCGGATGGGGGCGACGATGTCGCGGACGGCGACGATGCGCATGGTGGTCTCCTCAGCGGATCAGGGCGTCGCGCAGCAGGCCGCCGGCCCCGGCGCAGAACAGGACGGCGAGCGCCACGTTGCGATAGAGGCGCTCGCGCGCGGGATCGAACAGCAGGCGACCAATCCAGGCGCCCAGGATCATGAACGGCAGCAGCGCCAGCGCCCGCCAGACCGCGCCCATGCCCGCGATGCCGGTCCAGTACATGATCGCCAGCAACGGAACCTGCGTCGCCATGTAGTAGGCGATGATGTTGCCACGATGGCGGGCCGGCGGATCCTTGCCCGACAACAGATACATCAACACCGGCGGACCGCCGACGCTGGTGGTCGCCATCATCATGCCGGAGATCGCCGCCACGCCGCAGCCGACTGCGCGCGATCGTGGACCGGCGTAGCTCCAGCCGCTCGCGGTCACGACCACGAACAGCACGATGATGCCCGACACGGTCTTGACGATCAGGCCCTTGTCGACGCTCGCCAGCAGCCAGACGCCGACCGGCATGGCGAGGCACGCCGCGACGCTCATCGGGCCGATCAGCGACCAGTCGGCGTCGCGCCGGCCGGCCGGGAACAACTGCACGCCGACGGCGAACTCGATCAGCATCACGGTCGCCACCATCTCCAGCGAACCGAACAGCAGCGCGAAAATCGGCGCCATCAGCATCGCCGAGCCGAACCCCGCGAAGCCGCGCATCAGGCCCGCGACCAGCGTCACCAGAGCCGGCAACCAGAAACCGGTGTCGGCGAACACGACGGCGAAGGGACGGATCAGGGTGTCGAACACGGGCTCGCACGCGGACGGAAAGGGCGCCGCGCGGGTCGCGAGGGCAGGCCGTTCTAGCCGGTCAACAGCGCCCCGGCCAGCGACGGGTCCGCCGCGAGCGACGCCGCCGGCCCGCGCCAGGCGACGCCGCCGCCGCGAAGGACCAATGCCCGGCCGGCGACGGCGAGCGCGCGGACGGCATTCTGCTCGGCCAGCAATACGCCAACGCCGTCGACGGCGATGGCACGCAACGCGTCGAACACCGCGTCGGCCACGCGTGGCGCCAGACCAAGGGAGGGTTCGTCGAGCAGCAACAGACGCGGCGCC
>CAMDVZ010000503.1 GCA_945878895.1 Caenispirillum bisanense
GAGCAAGGCGCGGCTCAGGGAGGAACTGCTGGAACTCTGCAGCGTGCCGGCCGAGACGGTGCTGGCCGGGCTCGACGGCATGGCCGTGGGCGCGCCCGAGAGGCTGCGTGGCAAGACGTTGCGCAAGTTCCGCAAGGACGGCCTCGGCATTATCCATGCCGGCGGGACGGCGGGCCTGTTTTCGGGTATCCTCGTTGGATGGACGCCCGGCGCGGAAGTCAACAGCGTAGCGGTTACCAAGGAGGTGCGAGACTGACCATGGATACCAGAACCCTGCTCGACCCGACGGGCGAGCTCAAGGTCGTGGGGCGACAAAAGCCGCCGCGACCATCCTCCACCGAGGGCCTCACCGTTGGCCTGCTCGACATCGCCAAGGCGCGCGGCAACATCTTCCTCGACCGCCTCGACGAGCGACTGACCGAGCGCGGCATCGCGGTGAAGCGCTACGCCAAGGCGACGCCCAGCCGGCTGGCGCCGACCGACCTCAAGCACAAGATCGCGGGGGAGGTGCAGTTCGTCGTCGAAGGCCTGGCCGATTGAGGGTCTTGCACAACGTGCAGTCTGCACGACATTGCCGACCTCGAGAGCCGCGGAATTCCATCGATGGGCGTCGCCACGACCGCCTTCGTCCAGGCCGCCGCCGCGCAAAGCGCGACGCTCGGCTACGAGCCTAGCCTGGTCTGGGTGCCGCATCCGATCCAAGATCGCACCGACGCCGAGATCCGCCAGATCGCCGACAACGCCTTCGACGAGATCCTGCGCCGCCTGACCACGGTCTGAGCCACGAACCGTCGCGCGGCGCCCGGCGAAACCGGGCGCCGTTCGTTTGTCCGCGACGCAATGGCGTGTCGCTGGAGACGGGCCGGCAGCGTAGTCTCCCGCGACTGGATTGCGTTGGAGATACCGATGCCTTGGCTTTCGAAGCGCCATGCGTTCGTCGTCGCCATTCTCGCCGGCCTGACGGCGTGCGCACCGTCGCAGGTAGACGCGCCCGCGACGGCGTTGCTCGCGATGGCCGCCACGGACGTCGCGGCGATCCGTGCCGACATGGCGACCGTTTCCGTGTCGTCGGCCGATCTGCGTTCGATGCTCGGCGCGGCGCCCGCGATCCATCGCTGGGCTTCGATCGACGTGCCGGTCGCCATCGTGTTCAGGCCGGGCTTCGACGCGGCTTGCCTACGCCAGACCATCGACCGGTTCGAGAAGGCGGCGACGATGGTGACCGCGGAGACGAACCTCCGCTTTCCGCGCGTCGATGCGCCGTCGGCGGCCCGCATCCTGTTCGAGTTCACGCCGTCGCCGACGAACGAGCAGGCTTTCCGTGCCCTCTCGCCCGGGCCGGACACCTATTTCACCTATCGCAATCCGCCGACCGCGCGCGGCCCGCGCTGGGAGGCCTGGCAGCTGTCGGATCGCGGCAAGTCGACCATCGAGCGCGGCTATGGCTTCGACAGCCGGATGTACTTCGCCAACGCCCACCTCCAGGGGCGCCGGGCGCCGTGCGAGGCGTTCGATTTCGCGCAGTGGCTCAAGCACCTGTCGTGGAAGCGCGAGACGCCGGCCCTGAACTTCGTGCTCGCTCGCCAGTACGACGAGGTCCAGCTACCGGTCTACGACCGCATGCTGCTGCGCATCGTTTACGCCGAGGGCATGGCGACCGGCGTTCCCGGCGCCGCCGTCGTGGAGCGGCTGGAGAAAGCATTGCGTTGATCCGTCCGCGTGATTGACGTTTACGTAAAGGTAAAGTAGAGCGCGTATTGGATCGATAGGCTGGCGGCGCTGGACGCCGGCCGGGCATCGGACCATTTTGGGGCGGCGCCGGGGGACGGGTTTCGCCGCGACGTCGCGTTCAGTCCGATGGGGGAATCGCCGGTGTCTGCTCTCGCCAGTTTCTACACGCCCGAGCACGAACAGTTCCGGGACACCTGCCGCCGCTTCTTCGAAAAAGAAGTGAAGCCCTTCCACGCGCAATGGGAAGAGGACGGCATCGTGCCCAAGGCGTTGTGGCACAAGGCGGGCGAGCAGGGGATGCTGTGCATGGACCTGCCGGAGGCCGATGGCGGCCTCGGCGCGGACTGGCTGCACAACGTGATCATGATCGAGGAGCAGGGACGTATCGTCGCCAGTGGTCCGGGTTTCTCGCTGCACAACGACATCGCGATTCCGTATTTCAAGAACTACGCGACGGCGGAACAGAAGAAGCGCTGGGTTCCCGGCATGGTCAGCGGCAAGACGATCACCGCCATCGCGATGACCGAGCCCGGCACCGGTTCGGATCTGCAGGCCGTGCGCACGACGGCGCGGCGCGAGGGCGACGAGTACGTGATCAACGGGGCCAAGACCTTCATCACCAACGGCCAGAACGCCGATCTGATCATCGTCGTTTGCAAGACCGACCCGTCGGCCGGGGCGAAGGGCACCTCGCTGATCTGCGTCGAGAGCGATCGGGCCGGCTTCCGCCGCGGCCGCAATCTGGAAAAGATCGGGCTCAAGGCGCAGGACACCTCGGAGCTGTTCTTCGACGACGTGCGGGTGCCGGTGTCCAATCTGCTCGGCAAGGAAGGCCAGGGCTTCGCGCAGCTGATGAACCAGCTGCCGCAGGAGCGTCTGGTGATCGCCGTCCAGGCGCTGGCGGCCATCGAGGCCGCGCTCGTCCACACCATCGCCTACGTCAAGGAGCGCAAGGCGTTCGGCAAGTCGATCCTCGACTTCCAGAACACCCGTTTCAAGCTGGCGGAGCTGAAGACCAAGGCGACCGTGGCGCGCGTCTACGTCGACGATTGCGTCGCCAAACACCTCCGCGGCGAGCTGACGGTCGCCGACGCCGCGATGGCCAAGTACTGGACCTCCGATCTGCAGTGCGCGCTGATCGACGAGTGCCTGCAGTTCCACGGCGGCTACGGTTACATGTGGGAATACCCGATCGCGCGGCTCTACGCCGACGCCCGCGTGCAGAAAATCTACGGCGGCACCAACGAGATCATGAAGGAACTCATCGGTCGCACCCTGTGAGACCGCTTTAGAGGAGACAACAGATGGCCGAAGCCTACATCTACGACGCCGTGCGTACCCCCCGCGGCAAGGGCCGCAAAGATGGCTCCCTTCACGAGGTGACGCCGACCCGTCTGGCGATGGCCTCGCTGCAGGCCATCCGCGACCGCAACAACCTCGACACCTCGCTGGTCGACGACGTGATCCTGGGTTGCGTCATGCCGA
>CAMDVZ010000504.1 GCA_945878895.1 Caenispirillum bisanense
GGCCGCCGACCCCGAGCCGCGGTAGCCGCCCACCAGCGAGCCAAGGTCCAGCGTGTCGACCGCCTCCACCACGAACCGCGCCAGGTGGTTCGCCGGCAACCAGTCGTCCAGCGACGGTGGCAGCAGATAGCTGGTCTCGCGGTCCGTCAGGCGGAAGTTGCTCATCGCGGGGCGCTCCTTCGCAAAGCCGTCCCACGATTCTATACGGACGCGATTCCCGTGGGAATCCCCGACCATCCCCCACGATGCTTTAAGTCCGACAGGCTGCTAGACAATGACGAATCGCAGGATCGTCGGTGCGGTGGCGCTCGCCTTCGCGCTGGCCTCGGGCACGGCGCTCGCGCCGATCGCCGCCGTCGCGCAGGAAAAGACCGTGATGGTCGGTGGCGCGGCGATGTACCCGTCCAAGGACATCGTCGACAACGCCGTCAACTCGAAAGACCACACGACGCTGGTCGCCGCGTTAAAGGCCGCGGGTCTCGTCGAAACGCTCAAGAGCGCGGGTCCGTTCACGGTGTTCGCGCCGACCAACGCCGCGTTCGCCGCGCTGCCGGCCGGCACGGTCGAGACGCTGCTGAAGCCCGAGAGCAAGCCGACGCTGGTGAAGGTGCTGACCTACCACGTGGTCGCGGGCAAGGTCGACGCGGCGACGCTGACCGGCCTGATCGCCAAGGACGGCGGCAAGCACACCGTCAAGACAGTGTCGGGTGACATGCTGGTCGCCAGCGTCGAGAACGGCAAGGTGGTGATCACCGACGCGAAGGGCGGCAAGGCCACCGTGACGATCGCCGACGTGATGCAGAAGAACGGCGTAATCCACGTCGTCGACAAGGTGCTGCTGCCGTACGCTCGGTGCGACCACCGGGCGGCGCCTTCGCGCGCCGCCCGGCATTCGCGTGTCCACGCGCGGGGGGCCGCCCTACGGCGCCTTGCGCAGCTTCGTGATGGTGATATGGCCGCGCACGCGCTCGGCCTCGAACACGACCTTGTCGCCGGGCTTCACGGCGGTCAGCATCTCGGGCTCGCCGGCGCGGAAGACCATCGTCATGGAGTCCAGTCGAGGTTCTTGATGGGGCCGTGCTTCATCGTGATCTTGCCGGCCGCGGCGTCGATCTTCGTGATTTCGCCGGTTGCCGGCGTGGCCTGGGCCACGGCCGTGGAGGCGCCGAACGAGACGGCGCCCAGGGCGATGGCGGCGGCGAGCAGGGATTGTTTCATCGCGGTGTCTCCTTGGACGCGGGCCGTCACTTGACGACAATGGTGCCGAACATGCCCGCTTCGCGGTGTCCGGGAATGAGGCAGGAAAAGTCGAACTCGCCGGCCTTCGTGAAATGCCAGACGATCTCGCCGGTGGCCTTCGGCTTGAGGCGTTTGGCGTTGGGATCGTCGTGCTCCATGTCGGGATTCTTCGCCATCTCGATGGCGTGCGCGAGGTTTTCCGCCAGCGTCGCCAGCACGATTTCGTGGTCGATCTCGCCGTTGTTGCGCAGCATGAACCGGATCTGCTCGCCGCGCCTGACCTCGACGCGGCTGGGCTGGAACAGCATCTTGCCGTCGACTTCGCGCATGGTGATCTGCACCACCCGCGCCGGCTTCCTGGGATCGCCTGGCTTGCCGTAGGCCGTCTCGTCGTCGTGGCGATGGCTCTCGCCGGGTTTGTGGCCGGGCGCGGCGACCGCCGCGACGGTCGCGAGGGCGATGGCGGCGGCGAGGATCGCCGAGGATGCGATGTTTGCCATGACGTTCTCCTGTCCTGCGTTGCGACTGTTTCAGTGCTTGTGGGCGCCGGGCTTCACGACGCGGAGTTCCGGGCCGCTGCCGGTCGCCGGCACCGGCGTCGGCGCCCGCGGCGCCTGCGGGGCCGCGTAGGGCGCTCCCGTCCACTCGTATGCGACCGTGCCGGGCGGATGCTTGTAGTCGCCGGGGTCGGCGTAGTCGTTGGCGGCAAGTCCCTCGCGGACCTTCACGACGGAGAACATGCCGCCCATCTCGACCGGACCGAACTGGCCGAAGCCGGTCATCATCGGCAGCGTGTTGTCGGGCAGCGGCATTTCCATCTCGCCCATGTCGGCCATGCCGGCCGATCCCATCGCCATGTAGTCGGGCACCAGGCGCTTCATCTTTTTCGCGAACTCGCGCTTGTCGACGCCGATGTAGTTTTTCACGTCGTGGCCCATGGCGTTCATGGTGTGGTGCGACTTGTGGCAGTGGATGGCCCAGTCGCCCGGCGCGTCGGCGACGAACTCGTAGGCGCGCATGGCGCCCACGGGCAGATCGATCGTCACTTCGGGCCAGCGCGCCTCGGGCCGCACCCAGCCGCCGTCGGTGCAGGTCACCTCGAAGTCGTAACCGTGCATGTGGATGGGATGGTTGGTCATCGTCAGGTTGCCGACCCGCACCCGCACGCGATCGTTCTTGCGGACGACCAGCGGATCGATGCCCGGAAACGCCCGGCTGTTCCAGGTCCACAGATTGAAGTCGAGCATCGTGTTGACCTTGGGCACCGCGGCGCCGGGCGCGATGTCGTAGGCATTGAGCAGGAACACGAAGTCGCGGTCGACGCGGTGCAATTTCGGATCGCGTGGATGGACGACGAAGAAGCCCATCATGCCCATCGCCATCTGCACCATCTCGTCGGCGTGCGGGTGGTACATGAAGGTGCCGCTTTTGCGCAGCTCGAACTCGTAGACGAAGGTCTTGCCGGGCTTGATGTGGGGCTGGGTCAAACCGCCGACTCCGTCCATGCCGCAGGGCAGCAGCTGGCCGTGCCAGTGCACGGTGGTGTGTTCGGGCAACCGGTTGGTGACGAAAATCCGGACCTTGTCGCCTTCGACCGCTTCGATGGTCGGGCCCGGACTCTGCCCGTTGTAGCCCCAGAGACGCGCGACCATGCCGGGCGCGATTTCGCGCAGCACCGGCTCGGCCACGAGGTGGAATTCCTTCCAGCCCTCCTTCATGCGCCACGGCATGGTCCAGCCGTTGAGCGTGACGACCGGCTGGTAGTCCGGACCGCTGGTGGGGTGGAGCGGCGGTCGCATCTTCGCGTCGCCGACCGTCGGCGCTTCGGGAATCGATTGTGCCTGGACGCGGCCGCTGACCGCGCTGGCCCCCAGCAGCGCCAGGCCGGAGGCGCCCATCATGTCTCGTCGGGAGACCGTCATGATCTTCTCCAGTGTCAGTGGCCGCCGCCGGCCTTGGCGGCGGCC
>CAMDVZ010000505.1 GCA_945878895.1 Caenispirillum bisanense
CAAGGCCCGTCATCTGATCGAGAATTTCTTCGCCCGCCTCAAGCAGTACAGGGCCATCGCCACCCGCTACGACAAGACCGCGCGCAACTATCTCGCCGCCGTCCACCTCGTCGCCGCACTCATTTGCCTCAATTGAGGACAGGCCCTAGGGCCGAGTACACCAAACTCTACGCCGATACGACCATGGGTGATCTGCGCGCGATATCGGAGGTCGTCCTCGACGAAGCGGCCAAGGGATAGCCTCCGGGACAACGTCACGTTCGGCGGACTCACCGGAATCCGCTTGCGGGCCGGCGATGGCATGACGATGCTCGGTGCGCGCGGTGTGACCCTAGCCGTTCGCTCGCAAGCCCCCGCAACGAAGGCACAGCCATGGCCCGCAACCCCGCAGCGCCGAAAAAGCCCGCGAAGACGAAGAAGGCCGAAAACGCCTCGGCGCCCCGCACGCTGCGCAGCCAGGCGTGGTTCGGCCAGGCCGACCGCAACGGCTTCGGCCACCGCAGCTGGATGAAAAACCAAGGCTTCCCCCACCATCTGTTCGACGGCAGGCCGGTGATCGGCATCTGCAACACCTGGTCGGAACTGACGCCCTGCAACGCCCATTTCCGGATCATCGCCGAGCACGTCAAGCGCGGCGTCTACGAGGCCGGCGGCTTCCCGCTGGAATTTCCGGTGTTCTCGACCGGCGAGACCAACCTGCGGCCCACCGCCATGTTGTTCCGCAACCTCGCCAGCATGGACGTCGAGGAAGCGATCCGCGCCAATCCGATGGACGGCGTGGTGCTGCTGGTCGGCTGCGACAAGACCACGCCCTCGCTGCTGATGGGCGCCGCCAGCTGCGACCTGCCGACCATCGCGCTCTCCGGTGGCCCCATGCTCAACGGCCGCTACAAGGGCGAGCATATCGGCTCGGGTACCCACACCTGGAAGTTCAGCGAGATGGTGCGCGCCGGCGAGATGACGCTTCAGGACTTCATGGCCGCGGAATCCAGCAACTCGCGCAGCGCCGGTCACTGCATGACGATGGGCACCGCCTCGACCATGGCCAGCATGGTCGAATCGATCGGCATGGGGTTGCCGACCAACGCGGCAATTCTGGCTGCCGATTCACGGCGCAACGCGCTGGCCTTCATGGTCGGCCGCCGCGCCGTCGAGATGGTCAGGCTCGACCTGAAGATGTCGAAGATTCTCACGCGCGAGAATTTCGAGAACGCCATCCGCGTCAACGGTGCCATCGGCGGCTCGACCAACGCCGTGGTGCATCTGCTGGCGCTGGCGGGCCGCATGGGGATCGACATCACGCTCGACGACTGGGATCGCCTGGGCAAGGACGTGCCTTGCCTCGTGAACCTGATGCCCTCGGGCAAGTATCTGATGGAGGATTTCTTCTACGCCGGCGGGGTGCCCGTGGTGATCCGCGAACTCGCCGAGCGCGGCGTGCTGCACAAGGACGCGCTGACGGTGAACGGCGAGACGATCTGGGAGAACAACAAGGACGCGGAGTGCTGGAACCGGGACGTCATCTTCCCTTACGGGAAGCCCTTCAAGAAGCAGGGCGGGATCGCGGTGCTGCAAGGCAATCTGTGCCCCAACGGCGCCATCCTGAAACCCTCGGCCGCCTCGCCGAAACTGATGAAGCATCGCGGCAAGGCCATCGTGTTCGAAAGCATCGAGGACCTGCACGCGCGAATCGACGATCCCGATCTCGATTGCGACGAGAACAGCGTGATGGTTCTGAAATATTGCGGCCCCAAGGGTTATCCAGGCATGGCCGAGGTCGGCAACATGCCGCTGCCCAAGAAGGTGCTCGAGAAAGGCATCACCGACATGGTCCGGATTTCCGACGCGCGCATTAGTGGCACCGCCTACGGAACCGTCGTCCTGCATGTCGCGCCGGAGGCCGCCGCCGGCGGCCCCTTGGCGCTCGTCGAGAACGGCGACTGGATCGATCTCGACGTGAAAAAGCGCCGCCTGCACCTCGACGTCCCGGTCGAGGAGCTGGAACGCCGCCGCAACGCGTGGAAGGGCTTCGAATCGCCGCACAAAAGCGGCTATGCCCGCCTCTACGTCGATCACGTGTTGCAGGCCGACAAGGGAGCGGATTTCGACTTCCTGGTCGGCACGCGCGGCGCCGACGTGGGGCGGGAGTCACATTGAGAACAGCGGCGAGAGCCGCCATTTTCCACAGACCCGCCACATATCGATGCTACGGAGGTCGCGCCGATACAATATGTTGCCTCGCCGGGAATGGCCGCCCGTCCATTCCGCCGAGGGAGCCGCTCGAAGGCGGACCACGCATGTCGTTCTTTTCCTGGGCACGTCCTGGAGCCCAAGAACCAAAATTCATCAACTTGGAGCGAAGCCGGCGCAACCGGCTTCTCTGGGCCCGCAAGCGCGGGGTGAAGTCGGCGGTTTTCGAGCAAGCCGACAAGCGTCTGCAGGCCGCGGTCGGTGCGCTGAGCGATCAGATACAGAAGATCAACATGCGCCTGGTGCTGGGCGGATCGAACATCCGGCGGGTGTCGTTCCGGCTCGCCTCGGGCTCGGTGCCGCGCATCTATCGTAGCCTCGATAGCCGCGCGATGGCCCTGGACAACCGCCCGCCGCTCGACATCGCGGTCACCTGTCGCCTCACGTGCGACCGGCGCGCGCGCGGCACCAGCATCGTCGACCAACCCGACGAGCCGATGACGCGGATCGTCGTGCGACATCCCTTGAACTACGCGGCGCGACACGCCTTCACGATCGACCTCGCCGACCTGCGCGCCATCGGGGTGGCCTCGCTGACCTGCGGCGTCTCGCAACTCGATCCTGCATCCGACGAGAATTTCGCCGCGGTCCTGCGGACGCTGACCTTCGTAATGGAAGGCAAACTGCACGTCATCAACGCCTTCGATTCGCCGCGTCGCTGACCCGCGCGATGCCCCATTGTCGAAGCCCGCGCCGGGCGGGATAGTCTTTCAAACCAAACCGGAGGACGACGATGGCCTGGACGACCCTGATCGAGGAGCGGTTCGCCACGGTGCTGCGCATCACCGTCAACCGCCCGCAGGCGCTAAGGACAGCCGCCAAGATAAGTGAATCTGCCTGACGGTTGGGCTGCGGCGGAGTGACTCGGGCGGACCGGCTTCCGTGACCCGGAGTACTGCCTTAACAGCGAGGGCATGATCGACAGACAGGGCATCTCGCTTCGCTGGGCCGCTG
>CAMDVZ010000506.1 GCA_945878895.1 Caenispirillum bisanense
GGTATGAGGAGTGTTCGTGACCGTTCCGCCTCTGTCGATCTTGCCGGGGGGCAGCGACCGGATGCCGGGGACAGTGTTTCACGTGAAACACTTCCGCCCGGTGCGGCGGGACGGCATGACGTCGAGAACCTTGCTATCCCGAGCGACGCGAGGGATATCGCCGTGACGATGTCGCCGGGGTTGGTAGACAACGGCGAGATCCCCCGCTCCGCTCGGGACGACAACAAAAGTGGGGATGACCGAATGGCGCCGAGCGACCGCCGCGAGCGACCGCGTGTCGGGTTTACGCCCCGGCTCGTCGCCGACGTGGGGTCTGTTTCACGTGAAACACTTTCATCGAACCAGACCCAAGGCTTCGTTTCGCGTGAAACACCGGCCGAGGGGTCGGCGTCCGATCCGGGATCTTCGGCCGACGAGGCGCTGCCACCGATCGTGGTGCCGGCCCGGACATGGGCGATCGTCGATCCTGCCTTCCGGCCGTGGTCCGAGCCGGAGGGCTGGACGGTCGACCGCGTCTCGGCGGCCAGCGAGGCGTCGGGGCGGAAATCGGCGGCGCCGTCCGACGCGGTGGGGGTTCATGCCGCGGCGGTCGACCCGGCGTCGGGGTCCGCGGTTGGAACCGCGTCCCATCCGCAACCGATGGGCGCCCAGCGGCCCGGCAATCCGCCCGGCGCGCCGCGACCGGTCACGCCGACCGGCGGCCGCCCTGTCGGCGGAGGCGCCCGGCAGCCGGGGTCCGGCAATCGTTCCGGCGGCGGTGGTGGCGGCCAGCCACCGGCCTCGCCGCCCGGCCCGCCGCCGCTGGGCTCGGAGGGGCTGGCCGAGGCGATGGCCGCGCTGGGCCACCCTGTTTCACGTGAAACACTGGAGCGGCTGGCGATCTATGCCGATCTGCTGACGCGCTGGACCCGGCGCATCAATCTGGTCGGCCCCAACACCTTGCCCGACCTGTGGCGGCGCCATTTGCTCGATTCGCTCCAGCTGATGCCGCTGATCCCCGCCGGCGCCGGAACCCTGGTCGATCTCGGTACCGGTGCGGGCTTGCCCGGCCTGCCGCTCGCCATCGCCTGCCCGTGGCTGGCGGTGACCCTGGTTGAATCCGACCAGCGCAAGGCGGCTTTCCTGCTGGAGGCCGCACGGCTGACCGGGGCGAAGGTCAAGGTCGCGATCTCGCGCATCGAGACCGCCGTGCCCTTCGCCGCCGATATCGTGACGGCCCGCGCGCTGGCGCCCCTGACGAGCCTGTTCGAGTGGGCGACGCCCTTCGCGGCCGAGTCCACGCTTTGCCTGTTTCACAAAGGCGCCGCGGCGACGGCCGAACTGAACGAAGCACAGCGGCACTGGACGATGACGGCCGACCGCGTGCCCAGCATCACCGAGCCGGCCGCCACGATCCTGAAAATATCGACGCTGCGGCGACGCTAGCGCGATGGTTGGTGTCGTCGGGCCATCGGATCGGCTAGATTCGACGCCGCGCCCGTCCGCCTGATCGCGTGAACATCCGTTTTGCCCGGTAAAATCGTGCCGACCTTGTTTTACACAACTCCGAATAGAATGCCTGCCCGGCCGCGAACGCCGGCTTGCGACGATCCGCGCGCGCGATACGACTCACCTTCATACCTTCCCCCGCCTCTGCGGGAGTGTCCGGGGAAAGTCGGTGGCGGCCTCGGAGGCCTCGCGGAGACGAGGCGGCGTTCCGGTGGTCGTCGAACGGCGAGATTCGGAAAGCTCCACTGCCGCAACAATTCTTCCTTCTCCCCTCGCATGAGGGGAGAAGGTGGCGCGCAGCGCCGAATGAGGGGTTTTGCGGCGGTCGGAGCGAAACGTTCTCCGGTTCGAAGTCCCGATCGTCTCTACGCCGCGAAGCCCCTCATCCGCCCCCAGGGCACCTTCTCCCCTCCTTCGAGGGGAGAAGGGAAAATGTCTGCGGCGCAGGGCTCTCTCTCGATCCCGATCGTTCGGTCCCCGGCAACTGGCCGGCGATTCCAGCCGCAGGTTCCGGGTGTCGCCACCGACTTTCCCCGGACACTCCTGCCGCCTCCGGGGCGCTTGCGCCCCTTGGTGGCAGGGGAAGGTATGAATTCGAGCCATGCCGATGGGTGGTGCGTGCCGTCGGTGGTCGCGACTTCGGCAGGGTTTCCCGATGACCGGTGACGTCGCCGATTCCCCCGACGTGGTGGCGGCCTTCGCGGCCGAACCGGCGCCGCCGCCGACGGTGCCGCCGCGCGTCTATGCGCTCGCCAACCAGAAGGGCGGGGTGGGCAAGACCACGACGGCGATCAATCTCGCCACCGCGCTCGCCGCCGTCGGCCAGCGCGTGCTGGTGGTCGATCTCGATCCCCAGGGCAATGCCTCGACCGGCCTGGGCGTGACCGCCGAGCAACGCAAGATCGGCACCTACGAGGTGCTGGTCGGCGAGTCGCCACTTGCCGCCGCGACGGTCGCGACGCGGATTCCGCATCTCTCGGTGTGCCCCGCGACGGTCAATCTGGCCGGCGCCGAGCTGGAGCTGATCGATCTCGAGCGCCGCGAGTTCCGTCTCGTCGAAGCGCTGAAAGACGCCGTCGCCGCCAACAGCTACGACCTGGTCCTGATCGATTGCCCGCCCTCGCTCGGCCTGCTGACGGTCAATGCGCTGGTGGCGGCCGACGCGCTGATGGTCCCCTTGCAGTGCGAGTTCTTCGCGCTCGAGGGGCTCGGCCATCTGACGCGCACGGTCGAGCGGCTGCGGCGCGCGCTCAATCCGAAGCTGTTCATCGCGGGCATCATGCTGACCATGATGGACCGGCGCAACAATCTGGCGTTGCAGGTCGAGAGCGACGTGCGCGGTCATTTCGGCGACGTCGTGTTCGGCACCACCATCCCGCGCAACGTGCGCGTCTCGGAAGCGCCCTCGCACGGCCTGCCGGTGCTGCTCTACGACAACGCCTGCGCGGGCTCGCAAGCCTACATGCTGCTGGCCGGCGAAATGCTGCGCCGCCGCAAGCTCGGCATCCCGCCGCGCCCGACGGATGCGGGTGCGCCGTGACCGCGACGCGCGACATGGACGCGACGCCGGCCTCGCCTCCTCTTTCATGCCTTCCCTCGCCACCGGCGGGGGAAGGTGCCCTGGGGGCGGATGGGGGTGGGTGCTTCGGCGCTCGCCACCTCGCCATTCGGAAGCGTCGGAGATATGACCGCGCGAAGCGCAACGCATTCTTCTTC
>CAMDVZ010000507.1 GCA_945878895.1 Caenispirillum bisanense
CGCAACACCGAGTCGAACGTACGGATACCCGCGAAATCGCGGTAGATGGCGCTCGCGGGCACGCCGCGCGCCACCAGGCCATCCTTCATGGCGGCGGGCTCGTTGTAGTCCCGCCGACGGTGGTCGCCGCTGACCAGCAGGTATTTGACCCGCCCGGCCTTGAACAGCGCGGCGGCGGCGTCGAGCCGGTATTCGAAGTAGCGGTTGCGGCGCCCCTCGGCGATCCACGGCGTGGTACCCAGCACCAGACCGACGTCGGCGGTCCGCGCCGCATCCACCGCTTCGGCCACGTAGGGAGCGGCCTCGCGGTCGATCCACCAGTCCGCCAGCCACATCAGAAGGGCCATGCCGGTGCAGACCGACAGGCCCAGCCACAGCGTCGCGCGCAGCCAGCGCCGGCCACCGCCCGTTCCCGCCGCGTTCCGACGCCGCCGCCTGGCCATCCGTCAGCCCGCCCCGTCCACTGGTAACCGCGTCGAAACCATGTCCTCGCCCGCCGCCCCCGCCAGTCCGCCCGACGCCTCGGCCGCCAGTATAGCGGATCGGCTTGCCGCCGCCCACGGTGTCGGCCCGGCGACAGGGACGGCACCGGTTATGCGAGGCCGACCGATCGCCATCGACCGGCCTCTCCCGGCGCAGGCGCAATAGCCGCGTCCAGTTTTACTCCCCCCATCGGGGCGATTCGCTGGATGACGGCCCTTCCGGCTGGATAGCGACAATTTCAGCTGGATGGAAGTCAAAATGACTGGACGCTCATCGCGAGTCGACTGGACGAAAGCATCGTTCGGCTGGACGAAGGATAGACGGCGGCTGGACGCGGCTCGGCTGGACGCGTCCGGTCGACACCCCCCACCGAACGTAATTCGCCGGACACCGACGATTTTGGCCGGACGACGCAAGATTCGACCGGACACTGGCCGGATAAACGGCGAATTCGACCGGACAAGCCCCGGACGGCGACCGGACGAGCGGGGGCGTTGACCGGACGGCGGCCGGACGCGTGCACGGTTCGCTCCGGACACGGCCCGGCCAACCGCGGGGCGGCAGATTGTCAGGCGATGGATCGGGTAGGTCATGGTCGACTTCCGGTGCTCGTAATTTTTTTCACGATTTAATATCGCTTGGAACAAATCAAGCAAAAAGAACGTAAAGAGAACATTCGTGCTCACCGGAAACGACCGGCCGACCGCGCCGCCGCAGCGCCGCCGATCATGGTCCCTCCGCGACGCCCGCGATGGACGCTACCTGCCCTGGCGACACCGCGCCGGTCCGGTCGCCCGGCTCGACCCCATCGTTGCATTTCACCCGGGACCGCCCGGCAGCCTTTGAGCCAGCCGGTATTCCGGCGCTATGCTGCGGGCCGAGCCACCGCGCAGGGCGCCCGTCGCTCCACGACGCGCCGCGACGTACCGCAAGAACGAGGACGACCGATGTACCCCGGCAAGCACGCCAGCGAGCGCCCCGACCACCCGGCCTTCGTCATGGCCGCCACCGGCGAGACCGTGACCTACGGCGAGCTGGAGGCGCGCTCGAACCGGCTCGCCCATCTGCTGCGCGCGCAAGGGCTGGAGCGACTCGATCACTACGCGATCTTCATGGAGAACAACGCCCGCTACATCGAGGCCTGTTCGGCGGGCGAGCGCAGCGGGCTCTACTACACCTGCGTCAACTCGTTCCTGACCGCCGAGGAACTGGCCTACATTCTCGACAACAGCCAGTCGCGGGTGCTGATCGCCTCGCAGGCCAAACGCGAGGTCGCGCTGGTGGCGCTCAAGCTGTGCCCTGACATCAAGCTCTGCGTAATCGTCGACGGGCCGGGCGATGGCCCCACGGTCGTCAATCTCGACGAGGCGACGGCCGGCTATCCGGCCACGCCGATCGCCGACGAATATCTCGGCACCCCGATGCTCTATTCGTCGGGCACGACGGGGCGCCCCAAGGGCATCGTGCGACCACTACCACCGGACAAGCCGACCGAGCATCTGCCGATCTTCGCCTTCCTGGTGAAGCTGTGGCGCTACCGCGACGGCATGATCTACCTCTCGCCCGCGCCGCTCTATCATTCGGCCCCGCAGGCCGCCGTCAGCCTGACCATCCGCATGGGTGGCACCGCGGTGATCATGGAGAAGTTCGACCCCGAGCAGTATCTGCAGCTGGTCGCGAAGTACCGTGTCACCCACACGCAGCTGGTGCCGACCATGTTCTCGCGCATGCTGAAGCTGCCGAAGGAGCTGGGCGAAAAGTATGACCGCTCCTCGCTGGAGATCGCGATCCACGCCGCCGCCCCCTGCCCCGTGCAGGTGAAGGAGGCGATGATCGCGTGGTGGGGGCCGATCATCCACGAATACTACGGCGCCACCGAGGGGCTGGGGTTCACCGCCTGCGACAGCGCCGAATGGCTGGCCCATCGCGGCACCGTCGGCCGCGTGCTGATGGGCGACCTGCACGTGCTCGACGACGACATGAACCCGATTCCGCCGCAGACGCCCGGCACCTTGTGGTTCAAGACCGCCACGCCGTTCGAGTATTTCAACGATCCCGCCAAAACCGCGGAGGCGCGCTCGGCCGACGGCGTCATGAGCACGGTCGGCGATGTCGGCTACGTCGACAAGGACGGCTTCCTGTACCTGACCGACCGCGCCACCTTCATGATCATCTCGGGGGGCGTGAACATCTACCCGCAGGAATGCGAGAATCTGCTGATCACGCACCCGAAAGTCGCCGACGCCGCCGTGTTCGGCGTGCCCAACGCCGATCTCGGCGAGGAGGTGAAAGCGGTGGTGCAGCCGATGCCCGGCATCGAACCGGGTCCGGCGCTGGCGGAGGAGCTGATCGCCTTCTGCGGCCAGCATCTCTCGCGCCAGAAAGTGCCGCGCTCGATCGACTTCGAGGCCGAACTGCCGAGGTTGCCGACGGGCAAGCTCTACAAGCGCCTGCTGCGCGACAAATACTGGGGCGACAAGAAGAGCCGGATCGTTTGAGGGGGAAACTCTTTCCTTCTCCCCCGCATCGGGGGAGAAGGTGCCCGAAGGGCGGATGAGGGGCTTCCTCTCATAGGCGCTAGGATAAGGCGGTTTGGGCGATTTTGGCCTGTGATCGTCGTCGTCGCGGTGCCTCGGCGAGACGCTTTCTGGCGCTGGCGCGAGCGGCGCGGGTGGGACGGCGGGGCATGGCGAAGAGGGCGCACTGGAGCCCCCGGAA
>CAMDVZ010000508.1 GCA_945878895.1 Caenispirillum bisanense
CAAACAGACCCTGATCGAGGAAGTCGCCGCATGGGAGCACGAGCGCAATACCAACCACGCCAAGGCGAACTGGCAATTCACGACCCAAAACGCCCGCATCAAGCTCAAGCACCTCTACCCTTCAATCTGAACGAATCGGGCGACTAGTAGGCGGTGACGACGCCGATCAGGAAGCAGAGAATGCCGACAATCGGCATGGCGCGGATCCAGACCTCCAGCATCTGCGCCACGACGGCGTCGATCCGCAGCCGGCGCGGCGTCAGCAGGCCGGCGGCGAGCACCGACAGGATCTCGCCGAAATAGGCCAGCAGCTTGCCGCCCTGGGCGAGGAATGCGACGAACCCCTCGCCGACGTCCTCGACGAATTCGCGCAGCCAGCCGCGCCTGGCCGGAACGTGCGGACCCGCGACGTGACGGCCAACGAACTCCAGCAGCTGGGCGTGCGTGGCGCCGGCGCCGGTCAGGGCGCAGCCACCCAGGCGCTCGCGCAGGCGCAGCAGCTCCAGGGCGCCGGCGGTGTCGAGCCCGGCCAGTCCGGCAAGGTCGAGCGCCACGACGGTCGCTCCGGCCGGCAGCGGATCGTCGGCGGCCAGCAGATCGCGCAGCGCGAACACGGTCCAGTCGCCACCGGCCGCCACGATGGTCGCGCCGTCGCGCTCGACCGGCCTGTACCAGGCAACCGGCGTGTCTTCCGGGTCGGCCGCCACCATGCGATCCATCGCCTCCGCTGCCTCGCCGCTCGACGGCGCCCGCGACGCGGGGCAACATCGGCGCGCCGGACGTCGCATTGTCCACTCCAAGGGGACGCACCGCATATGGGCCACTGGAAGAACCTCGACAAGATCGATCTCGAACATGGAATCGATACACCCGAGTAGGACAAACGGCTGGCGAAGGCGCAGTCGCGACTGGTGCGGATCCAGCAGGCGATGAGCGGCACGAAGGCGCGCGCGATCGTCGCCATCGAGGGCTGGGACGCCGCCGGCAAGGGCGGGTTGATCCAGCGTCTGACGGAGAAACTCGATCCCCGTTCGGTCGCGGTCTGGCGCATCGCCGCCCCGCGCCCCGACGAGCAGGGGCGCCATTATCTCTATCGATTCTGGAACAAGTTGCCGGCGGCGGGCGAGATGGCGGTGTTCGACCGGACCTGGTACGGGCGGGTGCTGGTCGAGCGGATCGAGGGGTTCTGCGCCGAGCCGGCGTGGCGGCGGGCCTACGGGGAGATCAACCAGTTCGAACGGCAACTGAGCGACGACGGCGTGCGGGTGATCAAGCTGCTGCTGCACGTGAGCAAGGAGGAGCAGCGGCGGCGCATCGTCGAGCGGATCGAGACGCCGGAGAAGCGATACAAGGTCGGGATGGAGGATTTCCGCAATGTTTCCAGGCGTTCCGACTATCTGGAGGCGTTCGACGAGCTGCTGGAAAAGACCGACACCGACAACGCGCCCTGGCACGTGATCGCCACCGACAGCAAGAAGCGGGCGCGGATTTCGGGGCTCGAATACATCGCGGATCTGCTGGCCAGGGTCGTCGACCTGACGCCGCCGCCGCTCGATCCGGCGATCGCGCAAGCCGCGAAGGACGTGTTGGGTTGGGATCCGTCGAAGCCCGCAAAGAGCATGCTGGACGGGCCTGATTCGTGAGCGATTCCGGGCATTTAACCCCCGTTCGGGCGTCGGATCGCGCGAATCCGGCCGGAATCTTCCACGGATGGCGCGTGGTGGGCGGCACTTTTGCCGTTTTGTGCGTCGGATTCGGCGTCGCGTACTGCTTTCCGGCGTTCTTTTTGCCGCTTCAGCATCAGTTCGGCGCCCGTCGCGGCGATGTTTCACTGGTGTTCGCCATCGCCGGCGGGCTGTATTTCTCGATCGGCCTGTTCAGTGGCGCGTTGGCCGACAAAGTCGGCCCGCGCTGGATCGTGGCCGGCGGCCTGACCCTGGTCGCGCTGGGCCTGCTGGTGGCGGCGCGCGCCGAGGCGCTGTGGCAAATATACGTCGGCTACGGGCTCGGCGTCGGGGTCGGCGTCGGCTGCGCCTACGTGCCGGCGATCGCTGCCGTGCAGCGCTGGTTCGTGCGCGGCCGCGGTTTCGCCAGCGGCATCGCCATTTCCGGCATCGGCGTCGGCACCATGGCGGCCGCCCCGCTGGCCAAGCTCGCCATCGACGCGTGGGGCTGGCGAACCACCTACGACATCCTGGCCGCCCTCGCCCTGCTCACCGCCGCCTACGCCGCCTTCGCCGTCCTCCGGGCCCCCGAACACTACGGCCAGCGCCCCGACGGCGACCCCGAACCTAACCCCCATGGGGGTTACAACCCCGCGACCATCCCGACCGCGCCCAACCCCCAGGCCGGCGACAGCCTCGCCGCCGCCGCCCGCACCGGCCCCTTCTGGCTGTTGTTCGCGGCCTGCGCGCTGAATTCCTTCGGCCTGTTCATCCCCTTCGTCCACCTCGTGCCCTACGCGCGCGACGCCGGCCTGTCCGAGGGCTTCGGCGTCGTCCTCGTCACCCTGCTCGGCGTCGGCAGCACGGTCGGCCGCTTCGCCTTCGCCGGCATGGCCCAGCGGCTGGGCCGCAAGCGCGCCTACGCCGCCATGTTCGTCGGCACCGGCTGCATGCAACTGCTGTGGGCCGTGACGGGGCACCCGTGGGCGCTGGCGGTGTTCGCGCTGCTGTTCGGCGCCTTCTACGGCGGTTTCGTCGCCATGGCGCCCTCGATCATGGCCGACTATTTCGGCCTCAAGGCGCTGGGTGCGGTGCTCGGCGCCCAATATGCCAGCGTGGCCATCGGCGTCCTGCTGGGACCACCGGTGGCGGGCTTCCTGTTCGATTTCAGCGGCATCTATCTCGCCGCCATCCTGGTCGGCGCGGCGCTGGCCTTCGCGGGGGCGGTGCTGGTGGTGCTGTGTCCCGAGCCGGGGCCATGGCGGCGAGCGCGGGACGCGGCGGGGTGATGGCAAGCCGTTGAAAGAACTCAAAAATCATACCTTCCCCTGCCAACGGCGGGGGAAGGTGCCCGAAGGGCGGATGGGGGTGGGTCTCATAGGCGCTAGGATAAGCCTTGACGCGGGGTATTGGGGCGTGATTCTGGACATGGATGCCCCTCGCATCGCCCCGGCTGGATCGCTGGTCCAGCATCGTCGCCCACGTGTCCTCGCAGCTGGATCTCGACGCCAGCGCGCGGCTTCAT
>CAMDVZ010000509.1 GCA_945878895.1 Caenispirillum bisanense
AGATAGCTGGTCTCGCGGTCCGTCGGGCGGAAGTTGCTCATCGCGGGGCGCTCCTTCGCAAAGCCGTCCCACGATTCTATACGGACGCGATTCCCGTGGGAATCCCCGACCATCCCCCACGATGCTTTAAGTCCGACAGGCTGCTAGCCCCGAAACGGGGGAGAGGGACATGAAAGAGTCGAAACGATGTCCCCCCGTCAGCCGCCGGTGGCGATGCGGAGCTGGCGGGCGCGGGTGAGGATGGCGTTTTCGATCTCGGTCGGGGTTTTCGGGTCGACCGGTGCTTCCACCCAGCCGCGGGCGCCGGCCTGGGCCTGGCGGATGACGGAGACGCGCAGGGCGTCGGCGCGCAGGTCGCGGCCGAGGATCAGGATCTGCAGCTTCAGGCGCTCGTTGGGCGATTCGGCGAACGAGAACCAGTCGGTAATGATGAGGCCGCCGAACGGATCGGCCGAGCCGACCGGCCACTTGTTGTCGACGATCACGTCGAGCGAGGCGCGCCACAGGTAGGCATTCACCGCCACGCCTGGCTCGTCGAGGCCCTGGCGCTTCTCCTCGCGCGAGCCGAACAGGCCGCCGGGACCGAAAAGGGTGCCGCCACCGGTCTGCCGCGACAGGCCCTGGCCGCGCTCGCGGGCATTGCGAGTGACCTGATCGGGAATGCCTTCGGTGTTGGCGGGGCCGCATGCCGCGAGGCCCGACAGGAGCATCGGGATTGCCAGCGCCAACGCGGGCCGGACGAACAGACGGGTGAGGCGGAACATCGGATTGAAGACTCCATGCACGCGTGCGCGGCGGGCATCGCGGGGTCGGCACGCCGGTTCGGCCGCGACCGCCGGTGCCGGACCCCGCGTCATTTGCAGAGACGGACGGTATCGGCAACAACAGAATTCGATGATTCGACGGCGAGAGCACGGTAGTTTTACTTTAAATGCCGATATAAATCGAATGCCCGGATGTCCACGAAAGTCACGATCCAGCCAACGACGGAAGTTCGCGATCCCGTGAAATAACGCCCTTGAAAGTCAATCTATAGGATTAAATTGACTAGAAAATACTATATATAGCGGTTTAAAGCTGTATCCTCGACCTTAGTCTCGCATCCTGGACTTGTGGCTTCCGCGCCACACCCCCGGGCCGAATTGCGTCCGCCGGCTTTGCTTTCTTGACCCCACCCCGGCCCCGGCGTTTAACTCTCTCAGGTCCGTCGCGAGGCAGGGGTGGTTTCTTGGCCGGCATTTAGGCTAAGCCCCCTGAATCCCGGCCAAAGCGTCGGTCCTGTCAAACGCGCTTACGCAAGAGAAGAGAGAGAGGGAGACGATGAAGAAAGTCCTTCTGGGAACGACCGCGCTGGTCGCCAGTGGCCTGCTGGCCGCTCCGGCGATGGCGGCCGACCCGATCAAGGTCAACGTCGGCGGCTACATGCAGATGTTGTTCGCCGCCGGCAAGACCGACAGCCACAGCATCCACGCCACAGTCTACGCGCCCGCGACCGGCGTGTTCACGACTGGCGACTCCAGCGGCACCGTAAATTTCCGCACCCCGGAAATCCGTTACGAAGGCGAGATCTGGTTCATTGGCCAGACCAAGCTCGACAACGGCACCACGGTCGGCATCCGCATCGAGCTCGAAGCGTGGACGCAGGCTGCCGGCGGCGACAACATAGACGAAGAGTACATCTTCGCGTTCGGCGACTGGGGTCGTATCGAGTTCGGCGCCACCGACTCGGCGGCCTACAAGACCGTCTATACGGCGCCGAGCGCGCTGCCGGGCTTCAGCGTCGCCCAGCACAACAGCTTCTTGTTCGCGAACGGCGCCAACAGCGCGAACCATAACGGCTACGCGACCGCGCTTGATTCGGGTTTGCACAGCGACACCAGCCGCATCACCTACTACACGCCGCGTTTCGCGGGCCTGCAGCTGGGCATCTCCTACACGCCCTACATGAGCCCGACCGCGACCGCGGCGGCTTGCGGTTACAGCCAGGGTGCCGGCGCCGGCACCGGCACCGGCCCTTGTAAGGCGAACGACGACGCCTTCGTGAACGGCGTGGCGATCGGCGGCAACTACGTGAACAAGTTCGGCGATTTCGGCATCGCCATCTACGGCGCGTTCTCGTACTTCGCTTTCGACCGCAGCTTCACCGCGACGTCGACGTGGAACGCGATCGGCGCCGACTGGCTGCAGTTCGGCGGCGGTCTCAACCTGTCCTACGGGGGGCTCACCCTCGGTGGCAGCTTCGGCTGGGACAACAACGGCATGATCGCCGGCAACGAGACGATGTTCTGGTCGGCCGGCGTGATGTACGCGACGGGTCCGTGGGCGGCGAGCTTCACGTACTTCGGCGGTACGCGCAACGAGACGGCTCCGAACGTCGGCGCGACCATCACGGCCGCGACCGGTGCGGCGATCGCCACGGCGATGCACGGCACCAACGGCGCCTTCGGTCAGGACACCACGCACTACTTCCAGGTTGCGGCCAGCTACAACCTCGGGCCGGGCGTCAAGGTGTTTGCCGGCGGTATCCTCGTGTCCAACAACGGCCAGACCGTTGCGGAGCAGTCGAGCCTCTGGCAGGTCATCCTCGGCACCGAACTGCGCTTCTAGTCGCGGATCGGACCGAAAGGTCTACGAGAGAGCGGGCTTCAGCCCGCTCTCTTTTTTTGTGCCCGGCGAACCGCCGGGAGGATACCTGGAAGCACGCCATTCACCGGCGCCAACCCCACGGGCGCCAGGATAGTGGACCGGGTTGCCGTTTGCCTTTTCATGTCCCTCTCCACCGTCTTCGGCCAGGGCACCCACACATCTCGCCCCTGTTGAAAAAGCCCTGCGCCACAAGCACTTCTCCCCCCGGGGGCCGCTAGCGGCCCTGAGGCAGGGGAAGGCAAGAAACCGCTGCGGCACCACGTTTTTTCGACGCCAACGGAGATGTGTGGATGCCCCCGCCGAAGACGGGGGAGAGGGACATCGGCGCTAGTTTAAGGTGAATAACGCTATGTCTTGCTCCCTCCCCCACAAGGGGGGAGGGGACATAGGCGCTAGTTTAGCGACCTCGGCTTGGTTCAAACTCCCTTCCCCCGCTGGCGGGGGAAGCAACCGTAAGATGGGGTGTGGGGTCATTCGGTGTTTTCGTGTTTTCCCTGGCGCCTCCCGTGGGCATCGCTGGTTGCCTGTCGACC
>CAMDVZ010000510.1 GCA_945878895.1 Caenispirillum bisanense
CGGCGCGCCGGACGCCTACCACTTGCCGTAGAGTTCCACGAGACCGCGCCGCAGCGCGTTGCGTTCCGCCGCCAGCGATTCCTTGCCGACCGATGCGTTGTGGGCGGCGGCGGTGATCACCAGCGCCAGCCGCAGTTCGGGATCGACGAAGATCGACTGGCCGTAGACACCGAGCAGGGCGAAGCGGCGCTTCTCCGTCGGAAAAGTCCAGGTCTGGTAGCCGTAGCCGAAATAGGGCGTTGCCTTGCGTGGCGCGAAGGCAGCGGGATGGCGTCGCTGGGCGGTCATTTCCAGCAGCCAGTCGCGCGGAATCACCTGCACGCCGTCGCGCATGCCGTCGTCGGCCAGCAACCGGGCGAGCCGGCCCCAGTCGCGCAAGGTGGCGCTGAAACCGCCGCCGGCGCGTTCGAGACCATCCGAATCCATGATCCAGGTTGCGTCGCCTTCCGCGCCCAGCGGGCGTCACAGGCGCGGCGTCAGGAATTCCGAAATCGTCTGTCCCGTGGCGCCGCGCAGCACGGTCGCCAACACCATCGTTTCGATCGAGGCGTAGCTAAAGCGCGTGCCCGGCGGCGCGTCGCGATTGGTGAAAGCGCGTAGTGCCGCCGCCGTGCCCTCGCGTGCCTGGATGCCGGCGTAGCGCGCCGAATCGTCCTTGCCGTCGTAGCGTTCGCTGAAGGCGACGCCCGAGGACATGCGCAGCAGTTCGCGGATCGAGGTCTCGCCATAGGGCACGCCGGCCAGCTTCGGATTGTAGATGGCGGCGTGGTCGTCGAGCGAGCGGATGCGGCCTTCGGCCAGCGCGAAGCCGACCGCCAGCGCGGCGACCGTCTTGGCCATCGAGTTCGACAGCATCCGGTGATCGGGACGCCGGTCGTACTGATAGCGCTCCGCGAGCACGGCGCCGTCCTTGAGTACCATCAGGCCGGTGATCCGCTGTCGGTCGAGGAAGTCGTCCAGCGTTGCCGTCGCGTCGCGGTAGCGGTACGCGATCCCCGGTGTCGAGACCGGCGCGGCGAAGGGGCGTGGCCTGTCGGCCTTCGCGAGGCGGCCGTGCGGGTACAGCGTGTCGAGATGGCTGAAGGAACCGACCCGCGCGCGTTCGTCGAAGAACCAGGTGGTGCGGGTGCCGACCGGATAGCCCGCACTCTTGCCCAACGCCTCCTCGTCGGGCGCACCCTGCGCGGCGAAGGCCAGGCCTGTCGCGAGCGCGGCGGCGGCGAGTGTGGTTCGTGCGAGGCGGATCATGGCGGCTCCGGGCAAGTCCGGAAAACCTATCACGAGCCACCGGTCCAGCGCCTTTCGGAACTGTCGTCGAACCGACGATTCCCGCTATAGTCCGGCCTGCATCGGGCGGGGGAAACCCCGGTCCTTTCCCGAATCCTCGCGAAGGAGTTTTCCATGGCCGCGTTTGGCAAAGCCCAGTTCATCAAGCGCGTCGAGGACGACCGTCTGCTTCTCGGCGCCGGCGGCTTCACCGACAACGAACCCGGATCGAACCATCTTCACGTCGTATTGGTCCGCTCGCCGCACGCGCACGCGAGAATCAAGAGCATCGACACCGCCGCGGCGAAGAAGGCGGCGGGCGTGGTCGCCGTCTACACCGCCGCCGACATGGATGCCGACGGCTGCGGCGAGTTCAGCTTTCCGGCCATGTTTCCCAACGCTGACGGCAAGATGCCTGTCATGACGACACGCCGGCCGATCGCCAAGGACGTGGTGAAATACGCGGGCGAGGTCGTGGCCGCGGTGGTCGCCGACAGCCGCGCGCGGGCCGTCGACGCCGCCGAGCTGGTCGCGGTCGACTACGAGGCACTGCAAGCCGTCGTGACCATCGAGGACGCGCTGAAGCCCGGCGCGCCGCTGGTCTGCGAGGGCTCGCCGGGCAACCTCGCGGGCGCCAACCGGATCGGCGACGCGGCGAAAACCGAGGCAGCCTTCAAGGCCGCCGCCCATGTCGTGTCGCTCGACATCGTGCACCAGCGCCTGATCGTCAACGCGATGGAGCCGCGCGCCATCGTCGCTTCCTACGGCTCGGATGGTCGCATCACGGTCCGCATCGGCAGCCAGAATCCGTCGGCGACGCGGGACGAGCTGGCCGGCGTCGTGCTGAAGATGCCCAAGGAAGACGTCCGCGTGCTGGTCAAGGACATCGGCGGCGGTTTCGGCATGCGCACCGGCATCCAGACCGACGAGTCGATCGCCGTCTGGGCCTGCAAGATGCTCAAGCGCGACGTGCGGTGGCGGGCCGAGCGGGGCGAGGAGTTCCTCGCCGCCACCTCGGGCCGCGACCAGCTGCACAAGGTGGCCGCGGCGTTCGACAAGGACGGCCGGATTCTGGCGCTGCGCATGGAGGCCTGGGCCAATGTCGGCGCCTTGCCGTCGATCGGCGGCATCGTGATTCCGCTGCTGGTCGGCCCGAAGGTCGCGACCGGCACCTACGATATCCCCGTGGTCGACCTGAAGATCGCGTGCGTGCTGACCAACACCGGCACGGTGGGCGCCTACCGTGGTGCCGGGCGGCCGGAGTGCATCCTGAACCTCGAACGGCTGATGGACACCGCGAGCCGCCAGATCGGCATCGATCCGGCCGATCTGCGGCGGCGCAATTTCGTCAAGCCATCGCAGATGCCCTACACCTCCGCGGTGGGCGAGACCTACGACACCGGCGACTTCGACAAGTTGATGACCACGGTGCTGAAAGCATCCGACTGGGATGGCTTCGCCGCCCGCAAGGCCGCCGCCGAAAAGCGCGGCAAGCTCTATGGCCGCGGGCTCGGCTCCTACGTCGAATGGACCAGCGCGCTGGTGATGAACGAGATGGCGCATTTCGAGGCGATGGCGGGCGGCAAGCTCAGGATCTGGATGGGTACCCAGGGCATGGGCCAGGGGTTGCAGACCAGCTTCACGCAGCTGGCCGCCGAGTTGCTCGACCTCGATCCCGCCGACATCGAGATCGCGATGGGCGACTCCGACAAGGTCGGCGGCGTCGGCTCGATGGGCTCGCGCTCGGCCTATATCGGTGGCTCGGCCGTGATGGTCGGATCGCGAAAGCTGGTCGACAAGGGCAAGGAACTCGCGGCCGACGCGCTCGAGGCCAGCGCCGCCGACATCGCCTACGCGGCGGGCAAATTCTCGATCGCCGGCACCGACCGGAGCATCGGCCTGTTC
>CAMDVZ010000511.1 GCA_945878895.1 Caenispirillum bisanense
GCGGATGCCCTCGACGTGGACGGCCGCGAAATCCACCGGCCGGCCAAAAGCGACAGCGGCCAGCACCGCCAGCTTGTGGGCCGCGTCGATCCCGTCGACGTCGAAGGTCGGGTCGGCCTCGGCGTAGCCCAGCGCCTGGGCCTCCGACAGCACGTCGGCGAAACCGCGGCCGGTCTCGCGCATGGTCGTCAGGATGTAGTTGCAGGTGCCGTTGAGAATTCCGTAGAGCCGCGACACCCGGTTCGCCGCCAGCCCCTCGCGCAACGCCTTGACGATCGGAATGCCTCCGGCGACCGAGGCCTCGAACGCGAGAATAACGCCTGCTTCCTCGGCCCGCCGCGCGATGTCGGCACCGTGCAGCGCCAGCAGCGCCTTGTTGGCGGTGACGACGTGCTTGCGGTTGGCGATGGCGGTCTCGACCAGGGTGCGCGCGATGCCCTCGGAACCGCCGATCACCTCGACGACGACATCGACGTCCGGCGCGCTTGCCAGCGCCAGCGGATCGGCTTCGAGGCGGATGCCCCCGAGATCGACGTCGCGCTTGCGCGCGAGATCGCGCGCCGAGGCCGCGACCACGACCATCGGGCGACCGCAGCGAGCGGTCAGCAGGTCGGCCTGCTGACGCAACAGGCGAACTGTACCGGCACCGACGGTTCCCAGACCGGCGACGGCTATGCGCAAGGCGTTCGACATATCGGGCGGTTCCGTCCGTTGCTAGGCGCGCGCCTTGAGGGGGGTGACGTTGTCGCCAAGGCCGCGGAGATAGAGGTCGATCGACCGTTCCGGATCGGCCAGCACGACCTTGATGTTGCGGATGGCCTGGCGGATGCGGTGCTTGTTCTCGACCATCGCGATGCGCACATGCGTGTCGCCGTACTCGCCGAACCCGACGCCCGGCGAGACCGCCACGTTGGCCTGGCTCAGCAGCAGCTTCGAGAAGGCAAGCGAACCCAGCTTCCCGAAGGGCTCCGGGATCGGCGCCCAGGCGAACATGCTGGCGGGCGGCGAGGGAATGTCCCAGCCGGCGCCCTGGATGCCCTCGATCAGCACGTCGCGGCGTTCCTTGTAGAGGGCGCGCGCCTCGGCCACGCAATCCTGCGGTCCGTTGAGCGCCGCCGTGGCCGCGACCTGGATCGGCGTGAAGGCACCGTAATCGAGGTAGGACTTGATGCGCGTCAGGGCGTGTATCAGGCGCTTGTTGCCGGCGGCGAAACCGATGCGCCAACCGGCCATCGAGTAGGTCTTGCTCATCGAGGTGAACTCGATGGCGATTTCGCGCCCGCCCGGCACCTGAAGCACCGACGGCGGCGGCACGTCGTCGAAGTAGATTTCCGAGTAGGCCAGATCCGACAGGATCCAGATGTTCTGGCGGCGGCAGAAATCGACGACCTGGCGGTAGAACTCCAGATCGACCACCTGCGCGGTCGGATTCGACGGGTAGTTCAGCACTAGCGCGATCGGCTTGGGCACGCTGTGACGCACCGCGTGTTCGAGCGCCGGCATGAACTCGTCGATGGTGATCTGGCCCGGCACCGGGATGTGGCGAATCGAGCCACCCGCGATCATGAATCCGTAGGGGTGGATCGGATAGCTCGGATTGGGCGCCATGATCACGTCGCCGGGCGAGGTGATCGCTTGGGCGAGGTTGGCCAGCCCCTCCTTGGAACCCAAGGTAACGATGATCTCGCTCTCGGGATCGAGCTCGACGCCGAAGCGGCGCGCGTAGTAGGCAGCCTGGGCACGCCGCAGGCCGGGGATGCCACGCGAGTTCGAGTAGCCGTGGGTGCGCGGATTGGCGGCGGCTTCGGCGAGCTTGGCGACGATATGGGCGGGCGTGGGCTGGTCGGGATTGCCCATGCCGAGATCGATGACGTCCTGGCTGGCGGCCCGCGCGCGGGCCTTCATGGCGTTCACTTCGGCGAACACGTAGGGCGGAAGGCGCTTGATGCGGTGGAACTCGCTGTCGTCCATGACGTCACTCGATCCTTGTTGCCTGCGACTCTTTCAGATCGCCGATACGAAATCCGGCCCGTTGCGGGCCGGATCGGTTCCATTCGAATTCGGACCCGGCCGGTCAGAAATCGAGGAAAATCTCGGCTCGCCGGTTGGCTGCCATGCCGCGCGCGGTACGGGTCTCGTAGATCGGCTCCTCGTCGGAGAGAGCCTCCATGACGATGGCGTTGGCGGGCACGCCCAGACGTCGCAGCTCGCTCGCGACGTTGCCGCCGCGTTTGACTGAGACGTCGAGATTGCCGGTCTTGATGCGGCGGACGCTGGTGCCGGCCACGTCGTTGCTGGCGTGCGCGTAGACGCGGATCACGCCGCCGCTGCGCTTCTGGATCTGCGCGACGTCGCGCAACACCGCGCGATCCTCGCCCGACAATCCCGAGGCACCTTGCCCGAACTGGATGACCGCGACCTGGAGAGGGCCGCCCGCGTAGGCCGTCGGCGGAACCGACGACAGGATGCCGGGGCCGGACGGAGCCACCGAAGGCTGCGGCACCGACGCCACGACCGGGGCCGGCACCGGCGCCGTGTAGACCTGGGTTGGCGCCGGAGCCGCCGCGGGAGGCGTGTAGACCTGGGCCGGCGCCGGCGCGGTCACCGGTACCGCGGTGACCGTGGGCGGCGGCACCGGTGCCACGGAAACCGCGGGCGCGGGTGGTGGTGGCGGAGCGACGGCAACCACCGGTGCGGGCGGGTCGGGGTCGACGCGACGCGGCGGCGGCGCCGACAGTGGACCGCCGGACGAGAACATCGTCGGCCCCCCCGTTCCCGACAATCCGCTCGCCGCGCCAGCCGCCGATGGCGGTGCGGCACGCGAGACAACCTGCACCGGTTCCGGTGGCGGTGGTGCGGCAGCGACGACCGGCGCCGGTGCCGAGGCGGCCGGCGGCTCCGGGGGCGCGACGGGCGCGGCCCCGGTCGAGGCGGGCGGCGAGACAACCGCGGACCGAGGCGGCGCCACGGCGACGCCCGATGAAGGCGGAACCGCCTGCGGACCGCGCGGCGACACGACCGAGCCGATCTGCTGGCCGCGCGTCTCGTCGTTGGCCCGGACATCGTCGTCGTATCGGGCGCGACTGCGGTCGATGGCGATGCCGCCGCCGGGCACGCGACGATCGGCCGGCACTACGCCGCCGCCCGGCGCGGCGGCCTG
>CAMDVZ010000512.1 GCA_945878895.1 Caenispirillum bisanense
TTTCATCCATGGCGCCGGGTTCGACCGCACGACGTGGCGGCTCCAGACCCGCTGGTTCGCCCATCATGGCCGCGGCGTGCTGGCGGTCGATCTGCCTGGTCACGGCGAGTCGGGTGGCGCGCCGCTGACGAGCATCGAGGCGATGGCCGACTGGGTGCCGCGCTTCCTCGATGCGGCGGGCACGAAGCAGGCCGCCATCGTCGGTCATTCGATGGGCGCGATGATCGCCGTCCATGTCGCGGCCCGTCACCCCGCGCGGGTGCGGACGCTGGCGCTGTGCGGCGTGGCGAACGCGATGCCGGTGCATCCGGAGATGCTGGAGTCGGCGAAAGCCGGCACCTCGAAGGTCCACGAGCTGATGACCTTCTGGGGGCTCGCGCGCCCGGCCCAGGTCGGCGGCATGGTCAGCCCCGGCCTGTGGCTGACCCGCGAATCGCTGGCGGTGCTGGGCCAGGCGAAGGCCGGCGTGGTGCATGTCGACCTCTCGGCCTGCAACGCGCACAAGACACTGGTGGATGCCGCGAAGTCGGTGACGTGCCCGACGCTGTTCGTGCTCGGCGACACCGACATGATGACGCCCGCCCGCAACGCACGACCGCTCGCCGAGGCGATCGTCGGCAGCGCCGTCGAGACGTTGCGCGACTGCGGTCACTTCATGATGGTCGAACGTCCCGACGAGACGCTGGCGGCACTCGCGCGCGTGGTCTGATCGCGGCGGGCGTCGCCTCAGCGCTTCTTCTTGATCGGCGAGTCCGGTGCGTTCGGCACCGTCGGCGCGACGATGGGGTCCTTGTCGTGCCGGCCGACCTTGAAGGGGTCGTGCGAGGGCGACGCCAGGGGTGGCGTTGCAAGCGGTTTGATCTTGATCACTGACGGGCGCCTTGATGGCAGCGACACCGCGCGCCGGAACGGCGGGCGGCAGGAAGAAAGGCATCGGCACGGACAGGCGTGAAGCGCGAGGTCGTTCCTGCCGCCGGCAACATGGTCCCGGACACGGTCCGCTTCGTCCGGAGGCGCCTTTGCGGGCGGCTCCGGACGCTCGACCCGCGCCACTTCCGGTGGACGGCAGAATGGCCGGCGGCGGAGTTCGCCGCGGGCGTGTCGTCTCGGCTCGTCGTTATTTCTTCTTGCCGGTCGGCATCTGCGTGAAGGGTGAGACGCCGACCGTCGAGGCCGGCTTCTTGGTCGCCTTGGGCTTCTTGACTTCGCGGTTGCTCTTCTTCTGTCCCTTGGCCATGAGGCGCTCCTGCTGTGCGTCGCGGTAGGTCGGATCGATCGCGGCGGGGCAAGGTCGAAGGTTCGATCCGGTGATCGACTTCCACCGGCATCGAGCCGGCGGGGACCGCGCGCTTGGGAAGACATACAGGGTCACGCCGCGCCCGGCGTGGCAAGGCTTGCCGTCGCGCCGCCTGTGCGCATTGCCGCTTTCGGTCGCCTCGCCGCGCCGCTACGCTGATCGCGCGAACCAGGAACCATCGAGGGAGCTTCCGCCATGACGACCGCACCGACAGCCGCCGCCACGACCTTGCCGCCCGACGTCAAGGTCAAGCCGTGGACGCCGCCCGAGACGATCACCGCGGCGATGCTGGCGACGGCCACCACGACGCTGGTCGACATGCTGAAGATCAGGACGCTGCCCATCGGCATGCGCCTGTTCGAGGACGCCGCGGCGATGGACGACATCAAGGGCCTGCGGCACCCGACCGAGGGCTTCAAGTTCACCATGTGCCAGATGGTGACCCAGGCGCGCTGGCACGGCTTCACGCTCGGCATCACGGTCGACAATACGCGCGGCGGCAATTGCGGCGGCGTGGTCGGGCTCAACTATCCCGGCGACGGCATGCTCTCGGGCGACCACATGAACGGCGTCTGGTTCGGCAACAAGGAAGCCGCCGCCTCGCACCAGGCGACGATGCCGCGGGTGCCGCACGGCCGCTACAACGGTCTCGTGGTGGCGCCGCTGCGCGCGGCCCGTCTCGATCCGCCGGACGTCTGCCTGTTCTACGCCACGCCGGGCCAGATGATCCTGTTCATCAACGGCCTGCAGTTCCATCGCTACAAGCGCTACGACTTCACCTGCACCGGCGAAAGCGCCTGCGCCGATTCGTGGGGCCGGGCGCTTGCCACGAAACAGACCTCGCTGTCGCTGCCGTGTTTCGCCGAACGCCGCTACGGCGGCGTCGCCGACGACGAACTGTTGATGGCCTGCCCGCCCGACGAGTTCCTGCGCGGCGTCGAGGGCATGGGCCATCTCGCGAAGAATGGCCTGCGCTACCCGTTCCCGCCCTACGGTCCCCAGATGGACCCGGCGCTGGGCATGGCCAAGAGCTACGGCTGAGCCGCGTGTGCGGAGTGAGGAACGTTACGGCCGCGACTCTGCCCTTCTCCCCCGTCATCGGGGGAGAAGGTGCCCGAAGGCCGGATAAGGGGCTTCGTCGGGACAGCACCGGCCGCTCGATTTCCGGTGCATTCCGATGACCCTCGTCCCCTTTCCCGGCAACCGGCGCCGCAATCCGCCAACGCCCGCCGCGTCGCCGGAAGCACCGGTCGAGACGGTCGCGTCGGGCACGCTCTACATCGTCGCCGAACCGGTCCTGCCCACCGACGATCTCGCCGCGCTCGACCGCTTGCGCGCGCAGTACCACCGCGCCGAGGCCGCCACCATCGGTGCCCACTTCACGATCGTGTTCGCCGCGCCCGCTACCGAGCTGGCGACATTGACGATGGCGCTGGCGGCCACCGCGGCGCGCACGCGCCCCTTCTGGTTCGCGCTGCGCCGCCTCTCCACCTTCGCCCATCCGCTTACCCGGCTGGGCTATCTTCAGGCCGACGCGGACGAAGGCAGCGAGGAACTTGCCGCCCTGCACCGTGCCCTCGATCCCACGTATGGCCGCGAACCCTACACTCCGCACGTGACGCTCGGCCGCTTCGACACGGCGATCGAGGCCGAACGCATCGCCCGTATCGTCGAGCGGCAATTGCTGCCGATCCAGGGCCGGATCGAGACGTTGCGGCTGATCGACGTGCGGGCTGGGCGCGTGGAGGAACTGGCGACGGTAGGCTTGAGCGGCGGGGCGTGACGAGCGCTCGGCGGGCGCCGGTTCGCTACTGGTCGACACCGTGTTCGTGCATGACCGGATCGAC
>CAMDVZ010000513.1 GCA_945878895.1 Caenispirillum bisanense
GAAGCTCAGCACCAAGGGTCGCTACGCCGTCATGGCGATGGTCGATCTCGCCCGGCACGGGGCCGAAAGGCCGGTGTCGCTGGCCGACATAGCTCGCCGGCAGGAGATTTCGCTTTCCTACCTGGAGCAGCTTTTCGCGCGCCTGCGGCGCGGCGGTCTGGTCAAGAGCGTGCGTGGACCGGGCGGCGGCTACCTGATGACGCGGGGCGCCGCGGACACCCGGATCGGCGACATCATCCTGTCGGTCGACGAACCGATTACGGCGACTCGCTGCAAGGTATCCTCGCCCGTCGGCTGCCATAGCGATCATTCGCGCTGCCTGACCCACGATCTGTGGGCCGAGCTCGGCAACCAGATTCACCTTTTTCTCAGCGCGGTCACGCTCGCCGACGTCGTGGAGCGCCGGGTGCTCGGCGCGGCGCGGCCGTTCATGGAGCGCGCGCCGCTGGGTGCCATGTCGATGGACGTCCAGGCCGCCGGGAACGGCCCGCGCGCCGTCGCGGCAGAGTAAGGCGTCGGCCATCATGAGCACGTACCTCGATCACAACGCCACGACGCCGATGCGGCCCGCCGCCATCGACGCGATGTGCGCGGTGCTGCGGGAGTGCGGCAACGCCTCTTCGGTACACGCCGCCGGTCGCGCCGCGCGCGCGCATCTCGACGGCGCGCGGCGATCGGTTGCGGCTCTGGTCGGTGCCGATCCCGGCAACGTGGTGTTCACCGGCGGCGGTACCGAGGCGAACAATCTGGCTCTGCGTGGTGCCGGCCGGACGCGGGTGCTGGTATCTGCCGTCGAGCACGACAGCGTCCTGCGGGCGAGACCGGACGCCGAAGTCATTCCGGTCGACTGCGATGGCCTGGTCCGTCTCGACGTGCTGGAGCGGATGCTGGCCGCGACCGCGGTGCCGACACTGGTGTCGGTCATGCTCGCGAACAACGAAACCGGCACGATCCAGCCGGTCGCCGACGTCGCGTCCCTGGCCCGGAAGCACGGGGCCGTCGTCCACTGCGATGCGGTTCAGGCGGCCGGCAAGACGCCGGTTGACTGTGTCGGGTTGGGGGTCGATTACCTGACGCTTTCCGCCCACAAGCTGGGCGGCCCGCAAGGCGTTGGCGCCTTGGTGCTATGCGGCGCCGCGGCTTTGACGCAGGCGCAAGCCGGCGGCGGACAGGAACGCGGACGGCGTGCCGGGACGGAGAACGTGGCCGGAATCGCGGGCTTCGGCGTCGCCGCGGCGATCGCGACAACCGAGACCTGCTGGATCGACGGAATTCGGACGCTGCGCGACGGAGTCGAACGCCGGATCGCCGAAGAAAGTCCGGGCAGCCGGGTGTTCGGCGCCGGCACGTCTCGCGTGGCGACGACCTCGTGCGTGACGATGCCGGGCGTGACGTCCCAGACCCAGCTGATGGCGTTCGACTTGCGAGGGGTGCATGTCAGCACCGGCGCGGCTTGCTCTTCGGGCAAGGTGCGGCCATCTCATGTCCTGAAGGCCATGGGCGTGGACGACGGGACGGCCGGCGAGGCGATCCGCGTCAGTTTTGGATGGAGCAGCGTGAAGGCCGACGCCGAGGCGTTGGTCGGGGTCTGGATCGATCAATTCCGGCGACTATCGCCACGGGCGTCGCGCCTGAGCGCGGCGGCCTAGGATTTCGGGAGCGTGAGATGAGTTTGGATACGCAGTGGATGCGCAACGACCGGCCGATCTACCTGGATTACCAGGCAACGACGCCGATGGACCCGCGCGTCCTCGAAGCGATGATGCCGTACTTCACGACCAAATTCGGCAATGCCGCGTCGCGTAGCCACAGCTATGGCTGGGAAGCCGAGGAAGGCGTCGAGAAAGCGCGCCGCCAGGTGGCCGCCATCATCGGTGCCGACGAAAAGGAAGTGATCTTCACCTCCGGCGCCACCGAGTCGAACAACCTTGCCCTGACGGGCGTGGCGAAGTTCTACAAGGATCGCCGCAACCACATCGTGACCGTCGTGACCGAGCACAAATGCGTGCTCGATACCTGCCGCCACCTTGAGCAGGAAGGTTTCGAGGTCACGTATCTGCCCGTGAAGACCGACGGCCTCGTCGATCTCGACGTGCTTCGCGCCGCCGTCACCGATCGCACGGTCCTGGTGTCGGTCATGGCCGTGAACAACGAAATCGGCGTCATCCAGCCACTCAAGGAGATCGGCGCGATCTGCCGCGAGAAGGGCGCCTTCTTCCACACCGACTGCGCCCAGGCGGTGGGCAAGATCAAGCTCGACGTCAACGAGATGAACATCGACCTGATGTCGCTCTCCGGCCACAAGATCTACGGTCCCAAGGGCATCGGCGCGCTCTACGTGCGGCGCAAGCCCCGCGTGCGGCTGGTCGCCATGATCAACGGCGGCGGTCAGGAGCGTGGTTTCCGGTCGGGCACGCTGCCGACGCCGCTGTGCGTCGGCTTCGGCGAGGCCTGCGAGATCGCCATGAAGGAAATGCCGGCCGAGGCCGAACGCCTGCATCGCCTGCGCGATCGCATGCTCGATGGTCTGCGGGCGCGCCTGCCGGAGATCCACGTCAATGGCCATCTCGACCAGCGTATTCCCGGCAACCTCAACATCAGCTTCGCCTATGTCGAGGGCGAGTCGCTGATCATGGGCATCAAGTCGCTGTCGGTTTCGTCGGGTTCGGCCTGCACGTCGGCCTCGCTCGAACCCAGCTACGTGCTGCGGGCGCTGGGCGTCGATGAAGAAAGGGCACACACCTCCCTGCGGATCGGGCTGGGCCGTTTCACGACGGAAGCGGAAATCGACCAGGCAGTCGCGGACCTCTCGCGGCACGTAACGAAGTTGCGCGAGATGAGCCCGTTGTGGGAAATGGCGCAGGAAGGTGTCGATCTGAAATCGGTCCAGTGGGCCGCGCACTGAGCGCACCAGCGGACATCGACATTCGAAGGAGCGGACAATGGCATATAGTGAAAAGCTGGTCGACCACTATGAGAACCCGCGCAACGTGGGCGCCCTCGACAAGAACGCCGAGGATGTCGGCACCGGTCTGGTCGGCGCGCCGGCCTGCGGCGACGTCATGAAGCTGCAGATCAAGGTCGGCCCCGACGGGCTGATCGAGGATGCCAAGTTTAAGACCTTCGGCTGCGGCT
>CAMDVZ010000514.1 GCA_945878895.1 Caenispirillum bisanense
ACGGCAGACCCGCGTGGCGCCCCCGCGCGGACCCGCCGGAGAGGCATCGGGGCGACCCGATCGGTGGCCCGACGGGCGTCGGAGCCGTCGGCGGCGGAAGCCACCGGGTCAGACCGGGCGAAAACCTCAAAAAGTAACGGCCTCCGAGCTTGTCGAGGGATCCCGAAGCGGCCGCGCGATCGGGCGACGGTGCCGCGCCTGCGGGCAAATCCGGGTTCCCTCGCTGCGCTCGGGATGACATCGCGACCGTGTCGCCGGTGTGCGTCGCCCCACCATCCACCACCACGACCCGCGCCCGCACGTCTATGCCGCCCTTGTCGGTGAACTTGATGGCGTTGCCGATCAGGTTGAACAGGATCTGCCGCAGCCGGGTCGGATCGGTGACGATGGCGTCCGGCGTACCGGGCTCGACCGTGGCCGCCAAGGTCAGGCCCTTGCGCTCGGCCTGGACCGAGAGCGTGTCGGCGGCGCCTTCGACGAGGCCGCGCAGGCCAACCGGCGCTTCCTCCAGCTCCATGCGGCCGGCCTCGATCTTGGAGAAATCGAGCACGTCGTCGATCACCCGCAGCAGCGCCGTGGCCGAGCCGCGCACCGTGCGGACCAGACGCTTCTGGCGCTCCGTCAGCGGCTCGCGTTCCAGCAGTTCGGCGGTGCCGATGACGCCGTTCATCGGCGTCCTGATCTCGTGGCTCATGGTGGCGAGAAAGGTGGATTTAGCCTGGTTGGCCGCCTCGGCGGCGTCGCGCGCCTCCTCGGCCTCGTCGCGGGCACGTTCGACCTCGGCCTCCCGGCGCTTGAGTTCGGTGATGTCGGTGTAGATGCCGGCCAGCCCGCCCTCGCGGGTGCGCCGCTCGCCGATCATGATCCAGCGGCCATCGGGCACGCGGGTTTCGACCGGTTCGCCCGGATTCCGCCGTGCCGCGAGGCGCGCCGCCACCCACGCCGCGATGTCGCGGCCACCGGTCGACACGCCGCCCTGCCGCGCCGCCGCCTCGAGCATCTCGCGTACCGTGACGCCCGGCACCGTGATGTCGGCGATGCTGGGATAGAACTCGCGGAAGCGGTCGTTGGCGACGATCAACCGGTCGTCGGCGTCGAACAGCACCAGCCCGTTGGGCATCGACCCAATGGCATCGGCGAGACGTTCGCCGGCGGCTTCGGCCGCGGCGCGCGCCACGTCGAGCTCGGCCTCGCGTGCTTTCAGCTCCGTGATGTCGCGATGGATCGACAGGAAGCCGCCGCCGGGCACCGCGATCCAGTGGAACTCCAGCTCGCGGCCCGACGCGGTGCGGCGCTGGTACGGCGCCAGCCCGGCCCGGATCGCGGCCTCGCGCCGGTCGAGCTCGGCCTCGATGTCGGCCACCGGCCCGAGATCGCCACGCTCCATCTGGAAGCGGCCGATGGCGCGCATGGTGGGTAGTTTGGCCAGCCCTTCCGGCGTCGTGCCGTGGAACTCGTGCATCCTCGAATTGACGAAGGACCATCGTCCGTCGGCCTCGTACATCATAACCCCGTCGGTCATGTTGTCGAGCGTGGTGCGCAAGGTGGCGCGGCCGGCCGCGATCTCGGCGTTGGCGGCTTCCAGCGCCGCGGCGTGCGTCTTGAGGGCCGTGATGTCGCGATGGATCGACAGCAGGCCGCCGCCCGGCACCGGCACCCAGTGAAATTCCACTTCGCGGCCCGAGGGCAGCCGCCGCTGGTAGTAGGGCATCGTGCCGGCCCGGATCGCCGCCACCCGCGCGTCGATCTCGGCCTCAATGTCGGCGATCGGTCCCATGTCGCCGCGCGCCATCTGGAAGCGGCCGACGTCGCGCAAGGTCGGCAGTCCGGCCAGCAGCTCCGGCGTGAGATCGTGGAACTCCATCATCCTGGCGTTGACGAAGGACCAGCGCCCGTCGGGCTCGTAGAGCATGACGCCGTCGGTCAGGTTGTCGAGCATGGTGCGCAGGGTCGCGCGGGCGCTCTCGGCGGATTCGCGCGCGGTTTCGAGTTCGCTCACGTCGCGCTGCACGCTCAGCCGTCGACCGTCGGCGAGGATTTTCACCGCCACCTGCCAGGCCTGGCCGCCGCGATGCATCATCTCCCAGCCTGCGGTGCCGGTCTCGTAGAGGCGCAGGATGGCCGCGATCCGGCGTTCGGCCTCGGCCGCCGACCGGACGCCGAAATCGCCGCGCGCCAGCGCGTGCGCCATCAGGCTGGCCACCGTCGGATGTGCCTCGAAGGTGTCGCGGTCGAAGCCGTGGAAGCGCCGCATCTCTTCGTTCACCACCAGCCAGCGTCCATCGGGCGCCGTCAGGGTGACGCCGACCGGCAGCTGGTCGAGCACGGTCTCCAGCGTGGCGCGGGCGGCCCCGGTCTCGGCGTTGGCCGCCGTCAGCCGCCGCGACAGCTCCTCGCTGGCGATGGTGGTGGCGATCATCTCGCGCACGAAGCGCTGCTGCGACAGCCCCGAGACGAACAGCGCGGCGCCGAACGGCACCACGCCGCCACCCAGCGTCATCCACGCGGCGTCGCCGGTCGACAGCAAGCCCGCCGCCAGCGGACCGAACAGCGACATCAGGAACGCGCCGTAGCTGCGCGCCGAATAGGAACGCGAGGGCGCCGCGAAGGCCACCAGCCCGATGGCGAGGCAGACCACGAAGCGTTGTCTGGCGCCGGGCAGCGTGACCAGCAGGCCGCCACTGGCACCCAGCGCCGCGGCGCTGAGCATGGCAAGTGCCAGATGGGCATGAAACCATGCCGCCGGCGAACGCGCCGCAGCATCGCGCCGCCACGCCCGCCCGAGCGCGTGCATTCCCGTCAGCGCCGCGGCGTGGAGCATCGCGGGCGCCACGATCATCGACCACGGCGTGGCACCGCCGTGCATCGCCGCCATCATCGGCAAGGCGATCACGGCGATGTAGCGGGTGAGGCTGCCGCGACCCACTAGCATGCCCAGCAGTTTGTTCTCGACCTCCGGCGAACGAGGGTCGAGCGGCGATGGCGTGGCCGGCGCGTCCGTCATGGGCGATTTTCTCCGTCGGCGCGGCGCGGCGCGGCCGATCCGCGTCGATCCCGATCTGGCCCGGCAGTGTATCGCGCGTGCGCCAGCGCGGGCACGCCGATCATCCACCACGGCGCGGCCCCGGCGT
>CAMDVZ010000515.1 GCA_945878895.1 Caenispirillum bisanense
GACGATGGTGGCGGCGATCCGCAGCGCTTCCGGTGCGTCGCGGCGGTTGCTGGTGGCCGGCCTCGAGCGTCGTCTGACGCTCTTGTCCTCGGTGGCGCTGATGATCGAATACGAGGCCGTGTTGACGCGACCGGAGCATCTGAAAGCAGCCGGACTTGCGGTCGGGGACATCGCGGCGTTGCTCGATGCCGTCGCCTCGGTCGTCGAGCCGGTGCGCCCCGCGTTCTCGTGGCGGCCTGCCACCGGCGACCCGGACGACGACATGGTGCTGGAGGCGGCCGTGAACGGGCGTGCCGAGGCGATCGCGACCTTCAACGTCCGTGACTTTCGCGACGTCGCGGAGCACTTCGGAGTCGACGTATTGTCGCCGGGCGAGGCATTGAAGCGATTGGAGAGCAAGACATGAGAAAGAGCAATTTCGCGCTCAGGCTTCAGCCGTCGCTGCTCGAGGAAGCCCGCAAGGCGGCCGAGACCGAAGGCGTCGCGCTGAATCAGCTCATCAACGTGGCGGTGGCGGAGAAGCTCGCCGCGCTGCGAACGACAGCCTGGTTCCAGCAGCGCGCCGCCCGCGCCGACATACCCCCCGCGCTCGCCATTCTCGATCGTGCGGGGATCGGCAATCCGCCGATGCCGGGCGACGAGCTGCCGTAGCGGCACGGCCGTCGCGGTTGCCGAATCACCTCAAACATCCAGCTCCCGCGCGAACTGCGCGTTCTCCTGGATGAAGGCGAAGCGCTTCTCGGGCTTGCGGCCCATCAGGTCCTCCACCAAGGTCGAGGTGCGCATGGCGTCGCGGCGGTCGTCCTCGGTGAGGGTCTGCGGCACCGCGACCCGCAGCAGGGTGCGGCGGTTGGGGTCCATCGTGGTTTCGCGCAGCTGGATGGCGGGCATTTCGCCCAGCCCCTTGAAGCGGCTGATCTCGACCTTGGCGGTGCCGGAGAACGTCGTACGTAGCAGCTCGTCGCGGTGGGCGTCGTCGCGGGCGTATTCGATCTTGCCGCCGCGCGAGAGGCGGTAGAGCGGGGGTTGCGCGAGGTAGAGATGGCCCTGCTCGATCAGCTTGGGCATCTCCCGGTAGAAGAACGTCATCAGCAGCGAGGCGATGTGGGCGCCGTCGACGTCGGCGTCGGTCATGATGATGACGCGGTCGTAGCGGAGTTTGTCGGCGCTGTAGTGGGCGCCGGTGCCGCAGCCCAGCGCCAGGATCAGGTCCTGGACTTCCTGGTTCTCGCGCAACTTGTCGGCCGAGGCGCTGGCGACGTTCAGGATCTTGCCGCGCAAGGGCAGGATCGCCTGGTTGTCGCGGTTGCGCGCCTGCTTGGCCGAGCCGCCCGCCGAATCGCCCTCGACGAGGAAAATCTCGGTGTCGTCGCGCTTGTTCGACGCGCAATCCGACAGCTTGCCGGGCAGGCGCAGCTTGCGGGTGGCGGTCTTGCGCTGCTGCTCCTTGTCCTGCTTCTTGCGCAGCCGCTCCTCGGTGCGCGCCACGATGGCGTCGAGCAGGACGGTGGCGGCTTCCTTGTCGCCGGTCAGCCAGTGATCGAAATTGTCGCCGACCAGGGTTTCGACCAGCTTCTGGGCCTCGACGCTAACCAGCTTTTCCTTGGTCTGGCCCTGGAATTGCGGCTCCGGCATGAAGATCGAGACGAGGCTGGCTGAGCCCTCCATCACGTCGTCGGCGGTGATTTGCGCCGCTTTGCGGTTGTTGGTCATCTCGCCGTAGCGCTTCAGCGCGCGGGTGAGCGCGGCGCGGAAACCGGCCTCGTGGGTGCCGCCCTCGGGGGTCGGCACGGTGTTGCAGTAGGAGCGCAGGAAGCCCTCCTCGTCGAGCGGCCACCACACCGCCCATTCGACCTTGGCGGTGACGCCGTTCATCTCGGTCTGGGCGAGGCCGGCGAAGGGTGCCGGCGTGACGGTGGCGCGCTGGCCGATCTCCGATTCGAGAAAGTCGCGCAGGCCGCCCGCGAAGTGGAAGGAATCCTCGGCCGGGATGGCGCCGTCCTTGGCCAGCAAGGACGGATCGCAGCGCCAGCGGATCTCGACGCCGCGGAACAGGTAGGATTTCGAGCGCGCCATCTTGTAGACGCGCTCGGGCACGAACTGCGCCTTGCCGAAGATCTGCGGATCGGGATGGAAGGTGACGGTCGTGCCGCGCCGGTTGGGAGCGGGGCCGACCAGCTTGAGTTTGGTCAGCGGTTTGCCGCGCGCGTAGTCCTGGGTCCAGGACTGGCGATCACGCGCGACCTCGACGGTTAGGTCGGCCGACAGCGCGTTGACCACCGATACGCCCACACCATGCAGGCCGCCCGATGTCGTGTAGGACTTGCCGCCGAACTTGCCGCCGGAGTGCAACGTGGTGAGGATGACCTCCAGCGCCGACTGTTTGGGAAAGCGCGGGTGGGGGTCGACGGGGATGCCACGGCCGTTGTCGCGGATCGAGATGCGGTTGCCCGGCATGACCTCGACGGTGATGGTGTCGGCGTGGCCCGCGACCGCTTCGTCCATGGCGTTGTCGAGCACCTCGGCGACGAGATGGTGCATGGCGCGCTCGTCGGTGCCGCCGACATACATGCCGGGCCGCTTGCGCACCGGTTCGAGGCCTTCGAGAACCTCGATGTCTTTGGCGGAATAAGCCGACGCGGCGCGCGCGCCGGCGCCATCGAACAGGTCGCCGTCTTTCGCCATTTTTTCATTCCATGCGTTGGGCGGGCCGGAGGGGGCCGGATGTCCGCCGCGCCCAAGATATGGTAGGAAAGGGGCGTCGAATCAACAGCCGCCGCGAGGCAGTCGGAGAGAAGATGCTCCGCGACGCGGGCCGGAATGGCGAGACTGCCGGGAGGAACCGGGGACGTCGGTCACGGCGGGTGGGCACGGAATTCGGAGCGAAAACGCCGGTGGGCCGGTTGTTCCCGAGATGGCTCCTTGAAAAACGCTGCGAACATATCATATTGATCGTCGAACATATCCGCGCGCAGGGAGGCCCACGACCATGATCGAAGATTTACGGATGACCGTCGAGACGTGCGGTCTTGCCGCCATCGCGGCGTCGTCCAGCGTCGGCGCCACCGCGTCCAGTCATCGTCCAGCCGAAATGCGCCGAGCGTCCACTCGTTTCAGGCGTCCGTCCAGCC
>CAMDVZ010000516.1 GCA_945878895.1 Caenispirillum bisanense
AGCCGCCTTCCGACAGCAGCCGCCCGCGCGGCGTGCGCATCAGCAGGCCGAGCTGCATCAGGTAGGGCTCGATCACGTCCTCGATCACATCGCGCTGCTCCGACAGCGCCGCCGCCAAAGTCTCGGCGCCGACCGGGCCGCCGCCGTAGTTCTCGGCAATGCATCCGAGATAGCGGCGGTCCATGGCGTCGAGCCCGCGGCCATCGACCTCAAGCCGGACCAGCGCGTCGTCGGCGACCCTCGCGTCGACGACCGTGTGACCGGCGACGGCGGCGAAGTCGCGCACACGGCGCAACAGGCGGTTGGCCACGCGGGGCGTTCCCCGCGAGCGCTTGGCGATCTCCGCCCCACCGTCTTTGGACATCACCATCTTGAGCACGCGTGCCGCACGCTGGACGATGGTTTCGAGTTCCGCCGGTTCGTAGAAGATCATCCGCAGCGGAATGCCGAAGCGCTCGCGCAACGGCCGCGTCATCAGGCCGGAGCGCGTGGTGGCCCCCACCAGGGTGAAGGGCGGCAGCTCGATGCGGACCGAGCGGGCCGCCGGCCCCTCGCCGATCATCAGGTCGAGCTGGAAATCCTCCATCGCGGGATAAAGCACTTCCTCGATTGCAGGATTGAGACGATGGATCTCGTCGATGAAGAGCACATCGTGCGGCTGCAGGTTGGTGAGCTGCGCCGCGAGGTCTCCGGCCTTCTGGATCACCGGGCCCGAGGTGGCGCGGAAGCCCGCCCCCATCTCGCGCGCCACGATCTGCGCCAGCGTCGTCTTGCCGAGGCCGGGCGGGCCGTGAAACAGCACATGATCGAGCGCCTCGCCGCGCGCCTTGGCGGCGGCGATGAAGATCTTGAGGTTCTCGCGGACCTGCTTCTGGCCGATGAAATCGTCGAGCGTCTGCGGCCGGAGCGCGAGTTCGGCCGTGTCCTCCTCGGCCCGCTTGGGCGCCACCAGGCGATCGGGGACGGCGTTCATCGTGCCAGCTCCTGCAGGCCGGCACGGATCACGGCATCGAGCTTGGCTTCGGCGCCCAGCCGCTGGCTCGCGCGCGCCACGGCGCCAAAGGCTTCGACGCGACGGTAACCGAGATTGACCAGGGCCGAGACGGCATCCTCATTGAGCGAACCGGTGGGCGCCGATGCCGCGGCGTCGGGCGCGCTCGACACGGGCGATGCGATGCCGAAGGCGGCCGCCTTGTCCTTGAGTTCGGTGGCGAGGCGCGCCGCGAGCTTCGGTCCGACGCCGGCCGGACGGCTGAGCGTCGCGCGATCCTGTGCTGCGATGGCGCGCGCGATCTCGTCCGGCGACAATGTCGAGAGGATCGACAGCGCCACGCGCGCGCCCACGCCCTGAACCGTCGTCAGGATGCGGAACCAGTTGCGTTCGGCGGTCTCGATAAATCCGTAGAGCGCGATGGCATCCTCGCGCACGATGGTCTCGACCAGCACGGTCGCGGCCTCGCCGACCACGAGGTTGCGTAAGGTCCTGGCCGAGGCCGACACGAGGTAGCCGACGCCGCCGACATCGACGATCGCGCTGTCGGTATCGACCTCGTCGACCACGCCCTTCAGTTTGGCGATCATAGCGCCGCCTCGATGCGCTTGGCGGTGGCGCGGTGATGGGCATGACAGATGGCGACGGCGAGCGCGTCGGCGGCGTCCTGGGTGGCGTCGACGCCGGGCAGCAGGCGGCTGACCATCATGGCGATCTGATGCTTGTCGGCATGGCCCGCGCCGGTCACGGATTTCTTCACGAGGTTGGCGGCATACTCATAGACCGGCAGGCCGGCCCGGGCCGGCGCCAGCATCACCACGCCGCGCGCCTGTCCGAGCTTCAAGGTCGAGCCGGGGTTGGCGTTCACGAAGGTCTCCTCGACTGCCGCCTCGAGCGGCTGTTGCGCCGCCACGATGCCGGCCACGCCATCGAACAATTCCCGCAGCCGCTCGGCCAGGCTTCCGGTGGTCGCCACCTTGACGACGCCATGGGCGACATGGCGCAGCCGGTTGCCTTCAACGTCGATCACGCCCCAGCCGGTCACTCGCAGACCGGGATCGAGGCCGATCAATCTCATCGGGTCACGCTTCAGGCCGCGAACTTCGCCAGAGCATCGTCCGACGCCTCGAAATTGGCGTAGACGTTCTGCACGTCGTCGTTGTCCTCGAGGGCCGCGATCAGGGTGAACAGGGTCTGGACGATCTCGCCGTCGACCGGCGTCGTTGTCTTGGGCCGCCAGGTCAGCTTGGCCGCCGACGGTTGCCCGAGCGACTTCTCGAGCGCCTCGCGCACCGAATTGAAGCTGTCCTGGGCACAGTAGATCTCGTGCATCCCTTCCGGACCCTCGCCGCTCACGACGTCGTCGGCGCCTGCCTCGATCGCTTTCTCCAGGACATCGTCGGCGCTGCCGACCGACAGCGGAAACCGGAACTCGCCCAGGCGGTCGAACATGAACGACACGCTGTTGGATTCACCCAGGTTGCCGCCGTACTTGCTGAAGCTCGACCGGACCTCGCCCGCCGTGCGGTTGCGGTTGTTGGTCAGCCCCTCAACGATCAGCGCCACGCCGCCCGGGCCATAGCCCTCGTAGCGGACCTCGTCGTAATTGGCGTCCGCATCGGCCCCTGAGCCGCGCTTGATGGCCCGGTCGATCGTATCGCGGGTCATGTTGGCGTCACGGGCCGCGATCACGGCCGCCCGGAGACGGGGATTGGCATTGGGATCGGCCGCACCGAGGCGCGCCGCCGTGGTGATTTCACGGATGATCTTGGTAAAGATCTTGGCCCGCTGGGCGTCTTGGCGCCCTTTGCGGTGCATGATGTTCTTGAATTGGGAATGCCCCGCCATCGCCCGACAACCAGATTAAGTGACTTGGAAGGTCGGCTATACCACTTCTCGTGGGTTTTGGCAGGATCGCTGACCGCTCAAGCGAGATTGCGGACAAAAAAAGGCGGGGGCCGAAGCCCCCGCTAAAAAACGTCGGAACCTAAATTCCGACGCCCCCTCTAACCTTGAAGACAGCTCGCCAACGCGGCGAAAAATCGTTTAACATCAAGAGGATGACTAATTTTCCCCAGGTCGTCAATGGCCGTCTTTTGGACACTTCTAATAGCTAAGAACGAGGCCTGT
>CAMDVZ010000517.1 GCA_945878895.1 Caenispirillum bisanense
GCCCGCGACCCCCACGAAGGAACTCGCCCACGCCACGAAGCAGCGCTGGAAGGCGGCGGCCTCGAGGCTGGCCAGGATGTCGCCGAGATGGTCGTGCGAGGGCGTGCCGTGGGCGAAGGGCCGCAAGCGGCGCAGCAGGGCCAGCTTGGACTCCCCGAAACAGGCGATGTCGACCACCGTTTCGGCTCCCGCCAGCACCGCCACCAGACAGAGCAGCAGGATCTCCTCGAGCGGGTAGCGCACCTTGCCGGCCTGGCGGGGATCGGCCAGGTCCTTGAAATGACTCAGGAATACAATCGTCTCGGCGTGAATGTCGCTGTCGCGGGTCGATCGGGCCATCGGCGTTCGTCCTCTTGCTACCAGAGGAGCCGCACTGATTCAGCACTTCTCGACCTTGTCACCTCTTTCCTTCACCCGATTGCCCTGTTCGCCTCCGCCCCCGATCTTGACCGGCCCCCGGTCGACGGGCGCATACTCCGCCATTCTCAGTCGGAGGCTCCGCCCATGTCCGCTCTCTCGAACTCCCGCGTCGCCTGGTTCAACGGCCAGATCATGCCCGAGAACCAGGTCGTCATTCCCTTCCGCGACCGCAGCTGGAAATACGGCGACGGCGCCTTCGACATGACGCGCACGTTCGAGGGCCGCGTGTTCCGTCTCCAGGAGCACATCGACCGCTTCTACCGCTCGCTGCGCTATCTCCAGATCGATCCGGGCCTCTCGCCCAAGGAAATGATCGCCGCCAGCGAGGACGTGCTCGCCCGCAATGAGCATCTGCGCGCGGAGGCCGGCGACTGGTGGCTGGGCCAGCGCGTCAGCCGCGGCGTCGACGCCATCGGCGACGAGGGCTGGGACCACGTCGGCCCGAACGTGGTGATCGAGGTGCTGCCGCTGCCCTTCGCCAAGCGGGCGAAGTACTTCCGCGACGGCGCCGACGTGATGACGACCGCGATGCGGCGCACGTCGCCGACGATGCTGAGCCCACGCGCCAAGACGCACAACTATCTCAACATGATCATGGCCGAGAAGCCGATCAAGGCGATGAACCCCGACGCCTGGGCGATCCTGTGCGACGAGAACGGCAATCTCGCCGAGGGGCTCGGCAGCAACATCTTCGTCGTGCGCGACGGCGGCATCGTCACGCCACGCGAGCATTTCGTGCTGCCCGGCGTCAGCCGCCAGATGACGATAGACATGGCGCGCAAGCTCGGCATTCCGGCCGCCGAGGGCGACATCGACATGTTCGACGCCGCCAACGCCGAGGAGATGTTCCTGACCTCGACCAGCCTCTGCATCCTGCCGGTGCGCAATTTCAACGGCCAGCCGGTCGCCGACGGCCGCACGCCGGGACCGATCACGAAACGCCTGACCGACGCCTACGCCGCCGAGGTGAAGTGCGATTTCGTGAAGCAGTATCTCGACCGGCTGGCGGCCTGAGGCCGCGATACTCGCCCTCCATCACGCGCCCCGCTCGCGCTCCTCGCGCATCGTCTGGCTGCTCGAGGAGCTGGGCGCGCCCTACGACCTGCGCGTCGTGGACATCCCGCGCATGGACGGCCCGGGCGCGCCCGACATCTCCAATCCGCATCCCGACAAGAAGGTACCGGCGCTGGTCGACGAGGGCTCGCTGATCACCGAATCGGCGGCGATCTGCCTCTACCTGACGGACAAGTTTCCCGCCAACGGCATCGGCCCGCGGGTCGGCGATCCGCTGCGCGGGCCCTACCTGACGTGGCTCGCTTACAACGCAGGCGTGATCGAGACGGTCATGCACATGGAGTTCGGTGGCCTGATGGACAACGCCATGCTGCGGCGGACCTTCCGCGGCCGGGCGGAAGTAGACGCCCGCATTCTCTCGGCGCTGAACGCGGGACCCTATCTGCTCGGCGAGCGTTTCTCGGCCGCCGATATCCTGATCGGCAGCACGGGAATGTGGATGCGGACCATGATGCCGGCGGGCAAGATCGTCGACGATTATCTCGCGCGTTGCGCGGCGCGTCCGGCGCTGGCGCGCGCGCAAGCCAAGGACGGCTGAGGAGCTGAAAGCATGGACGGCACGCCCCGCGTCAATATCGACCTCGCCTCGGCCCTCGCCGACGTCGAGCGGCAGTACGTGGCGGCGCGGCCGCGCAGCCAGGCGCAGTTCGAAAAGGCCACCGGTTCGATGCCCGGCGGCAACACGCGCACGGTACTGTTCTACGGTCCTTTCCCCTCGGTGATCGACCGCGGCGACGGACCGGTGCTGACCGACATCGACGGCCACCGCTACGTCGACTTCCTCGGCGAGTACACCGCGGGCCTGTACGGCCACTCCCATCCGCTGATCATGAAGGCGTTGCACGAGACGCTCGACAAGGGCGTCTCGTTCGGCGGCCCCAACGTGAACGAGGCCGAACTCTCCCGTCTCGTCTGCGAACGCTTTCCCTCGATCGAGCTGGTGCGCTTCACCAACTCGGGCACCGAGGGCAACATCATGGCGCTCGGCACGGCGCGCGCGTTCACCGGCCGCTCGAAGATCCTCGGCATCGCCGGCGGCTACCATGGCGGCGTGCTCTATTTCGGCGGTGGCGCGCCGGCGCCCATCAACGCGCCCTACCCGTTCGTGCTGGCGCCCTACAACGACATCGAGGGTACGAAGGCGCTGATCGACGCCAACGCCGCGGACCTCGCGGCCATCATCGTCGAGCCGATGATCGGCAATTCCGGCGTACCCGCCGACAAGGGCTATCTCCAGATGCTGCGCGACGAGGCGACGCGCCACGGCATCGTGCTGATCTTCGACGAGGTGATGACCTCGCGCCTGTCCCCCGGCGGCTTGCAACAGAAGCTCGCCATCACCCCCGACATGACGTCGCTTGGCAAGTACATCGGCGGCGGCATGTCGTTCGGCGCTTTCGGTGGTCGCGCCGACATCATGCGCCGCTACGACCCGCGCCAGCCCGACGCGTGGCCGCACGCCGGCACCTTCAACAACAATGTGCTGACCATGGCCGCCGGCGTCGTCGGGTTGGCGAGAATCTACACACCCGAACGCGCCGTGAGCCTGAGCGCGGAGGGCGACGCCTTCCGCGAACGCCTGAACCGGATCGGCGCCGCGACCGGCGTGGGGGGGGGGGGGGGG
>CAMDVZ010000518.1 GCA_945878895.1 Caenispirillum bisanense
TGCCCCCCGGCTACGGCGATGCGATCCGCGGCGGCGACAGTCTCGCCGTCGAACGTCCGGGCGCGGCGCCGCTGCGCCTGCATCTGCGCGGCAGCGACGCCACCATGTTCGCGCTGATCGGCCTCTGTTTGCCCTGACGCCTCAGCGCGCGACGTCGACCACGACGCGTCCGCGCACGTTGCCCTTGAGGATTTGCGTCGCCAGCGCCGGCAGGTCGTCGAGGCGCGCGTCGAGCACCATGCCATCGAGCTTGTCGAGCGGCAGATCGCTGCCGAGCCGCGACCACGCCTCGACCCTCGGCGGCATCGGCAGCATGACCGAGTCGATCCCGAGGACGCTGACGCCGCGCAGGATGAAGGGCAGGATGTTGCCGGGAAACGCGGCACCGCTCGCCAGACCGCACACGGCCGCCGAACCGCCGTACTTCACCATCGTCAGAGCCCGCGCCAGCATGACGCCCGACACGGTGTCGACGACGCCCTGGAACCGTTCGGCGGCCAGTGGTCGATCCGGCGCCTCGGTGAGTTCCTTGCGCTCCATGACCGTCGCCGCGCCGAGGTTCTTCAGGTAGTCGGCCTCCTGCGGCCGGCCGGTCGCGGCGACCACCTGGTAGCCGAGCCTGGCGAGGATCGCGACCGCGACGCTGCCGACGCCACCGGCCGCGCCGGTCACCAGTACCTCGCCGCGCGAGGGCGTCAGGCCGTGGCGTTCCAGCGCCAGCACGCACAGCATCGCCGTGTAGCCCGCGGTGCCGATCGCCATGGCGCGTTTGGTCGAAATGGCATCCGCCAGCTTCACCAGCCAGTCGCCTTTGACCCGCGCCCGGGTGGCGAAGCCGCCCCAGTGCAGTTCACCGACCCGGAAGCCGTTGAGCACGACCCGGTCGCCTGGCTTGCAACCGGCGTGTTCGGAGGTCTCCACGACGCCGGCGAAATCGATCCCGCCGACATGCGGCCAGGTTTTCACGAGCCCACCGCCCGAGGTCAGCACCAGGCCGTCCTTGTAGTTGAGGGTCGAGTACTCGACCTTCACGGTCACGTCGCCGGCCGGCAGTTGTCCATCGTCGAGCTGCTTGACCGTGCTCGCGACCTTGCGGTCGGCACCTTGCTCGGAAACCAGCGCGCGGAACGTACCCATGATCAACCTTCTCCCGTCAGCGTATCCATGAAACGCAGCGGCTCGCCCATCGGCGGCCCGACCAGTTCGTCGTCGCGCATGACGACGCGACCCCGGATCACCGTCGCCTTCGGCCAGCCGGTGACAGTCATGCCGGCGTAGGGGGTCCAGCCGGATTTCGTCGCCATCCACGAATCGGTAATCTCGCGTCTTGCCTTGAGGTCGACTAGGGTGAAATCGGCGTCGTAGCCGACCGCGACGCGGCCCTTGCGCGCGAGCCCGAAAATCCGCTGCGCCCCACCCGACGTCAGATCGACCAGCCGCGCCAGACTCAGGCGTCCGGCCGCCATGTGGTCGAGCAGCAGCGGCAGCAGGGTCTGGACGCCGGGCATGCCCGACGGTGCCTCGGGATAGGGTTTCGATTTCTCCTCGCGCGTGTGCGGCGCGTGGTCGGAGCCGATCACGTCGACGATACCGTCGCGCACCGCCCGCCACAGACCCTCGCGGTGACGCACGTCGCGGATCGGCGGGTTCATCTGGGCGAAGGTGCCGAGGCGATCATAGCAGTCGGGTGCCGCGAGGGTGAGGTGCTGCGGCGTCGCCTCGACGCTGGCGACGTCCTTGTGGTCGGCGAGGAACGCCATTTCCTCTTCCGTCGTGACGTGCAGCACGTGGACCCGACGGCCGTGCTTGCGGGCAAGGCGGATCAGGCGCCGCGTCGCGCGCAGCGCCGATTCCTCGTCGCGGATCACGGGATGGAGATGGGGCGTCGGGTTCGGCACGTTGGCGAGCGCCTTGCGCTCGTTCATGCGGTCTTCGTCCTCGCAATGGACGGCGACGCGCCGGTTGCCGCGAGCCAGAATGCGATCGAGCGTCGCGTCGTCCGGTACCAGCAACGTGCCGGTCGAGGCACCCATGAACACCTTGACGCCGCAGCAGCCGGGCAGCCGTTCCAGCTCGGCCAGATGGTCGACGTTCTCGGCCGAGCCGCCCATGTAGAAAGCGTAGTCGCACCAGGCACGACCTTTGCCGCGCCGCAGCTTCTCGGCCAGATCGTCGGCGTTCAGTGTGCTGGGCTTCGTGTTGGGCATCTCGAACACGGCCGTAACACCGCCGAGAACGGCGCCGCGGGTGCCGCTTTCGAGGTCTTCCTTGTGTTCGAGACCGGGCTCGCGGAAATGAACCTGCGTGTCGATCACGCCGGGCAGGACCATCAGGCCGGCGGCGTCCACCACCGCGCCGGCCGACGCCGTCGCGAGATCGCCGATGGCGACGGTCCGGCCGCCGCGAACGCCGATATCGACGCGCCTCGGCCCGTCGGTCGTGTAGACGTCGCCGCCGCGAATGATCAGATCGTAACTGGTGGCCATGGGTCGCTCCTTGCCGCCGTTGTAGCGACGCGGGACGAAACGGGCTACCGCCGAAACACGCCCTCGCGGGGAGATCGGGTGAAGGCGCTCCCCGGCGTCCGGGCGGCCTTCGAGCCAGTCGACAGCTCGCGGCCGTCGAACTGTTCGGGAGCGCGCCACTCAGGGGCGCCAGCTTTGGGCACTTGGCGTCGCCGCGTGCTTTTCATGTCCCCCTCCACCGCATCGAGCGGAGCCGTCGGGAAAAAATTCGCCCGCCGCTTTCAGGGTCCCGCCGAGGAGCGTCTTCCGGTTCGCGGTCGCGGTGCGTCCCCGCAGCAAGAGATCACGTTGCCGCAGCGGTTTCCCCTTCTCCCCGCGGAGGCGGGGAGAAGGTGCCCGGAGGGCGGATGAGGGGCTTCGCCGTGTTGCAACGACATCGTCGACTCTCTCGGGAACGTGCCGGTTGCCAGGCCGCGAAGCCCCTCATCCAGCGCTGCGCGCCACCTTCTCCCCTCCTGCGAGGGGAGAAGGAAGGGTTGTTGGCGCGGCGGGCTTTTCCCTGTTGGAGCACGCGCCGACCACGGCTGGAACATCCTCCCCTCGCGATGTCATGAGCGCACTCGACCAACTTTCTCCGGACACTCCTGCCGCC
>CAMDVZ010000519.1 GCA_945878895.1 Caenispirillum bisanense
CCGCAAGGTCGCCGACGAGATCGGCGCGTATTTCATGGTGGACATGGCCCATTACGCGGGCCTCGTGGCGGCGGGCGCCTATCCGAGCCCGATCCCGCACGCGCACGTCGTCACCACCACCACCCACAAGACGCTGCGCGGACCGCGCGGGGGCATGATCCTGTCGCGCGACCCCGACATCGGCAAAAAGATCAATTCGGCGGTGTTTCCCGGCCTCCAGGGTGGGCCGCTGATGCACGTGATCGCCGCCAAGGCGGTTGCCTTCGCGGAGGCCCTGCGGCCGGAGTTCAAGGACTATGGCCACCGCACGGTCGAGAACGCGCGCGCGATGGCCGCGGCGCTGGTCGAGCGCGGCCTGCACATCGTGTCGGGCGGCACCGACAGCCACGTCATGCTGGTCGATCTGCGGGCCAAGAAGACCACCGGAACGGTGGCCGAGAAGGCGCTCGATCGGGCCGGCATCACCTGCAACAAGAACGGCATTCCCAACGATCCCGAGAAGCCGATGGTGACGTCGGGCGTTCGTCTGGGATCGCCGGCAGGCACGACGCGTGGCTTCGGCCCGGCCGACTTCCGCCAGGTCGGGCATCTGATCGCCGACGTGCTGGACGGTCTGTCGAGCAACAGTTCCGAGGGCAACGCGCTGGTCGAGCGCGAGGTTCGCGGCAAGGCGCTGGCGTTGTGCCGGCGGTTTCCGATCTACGGATAGAGGCTTCAAGACGCGGAGAGCCGACCGGGCACAAGGCCGGCGCCGCGATACACGACGGGGGAAGGCATGCGCTGTCCGTTCTGCGGCAACGACGATACCCAGGTGAAGGACTCGCGTCCGACCGAGGACAATTCCGCCATTCGGCGGCGGCGCTATTGCCCGGCGTGTGGTTCGCGCTTCACGACCTTCGAGCGCGTGCAGCTGCGCGAGCTGACGGTGCTGAAGAAGAACGGCCAACGCGTGGCGTTCGATCGCGACAAGCTGGCACGCTCGGTCACCACCGCCTGCCGCAAGCGTCCCGTCGATCCCGAGCGTATCGAGCGGGTGGTGAATGGCATCGTGCGGCGCCTCGAAAGCTCCGGCGAAAGCGAGATCCAGTCAACCCAGGTCGGCGAGCTGGTGATGGACGCGCTGCGCGCGCTCGATCCCGTGGCCTACGTCCGGTTCGCCTCGGTCTACAAGAATTTCCGCGAAGCCAAGGATTTCGAGGATTTCGTCAGCGATCTCGGCGACGGCGGCGAGCGCGACTAGGCCGTCCCGGCGGACACCGCGCGATGAGCGACGACGCGGCACACATGGCGGCGGCGCTGGCCTTGGCGCGACGCGGCCTCGGCCGGACGTGGCCCAATCCGAGCGTCGGCTGCGTGATCGCGCGCGACGGATGGGTTCTGGCGCGCGGCCGCACTGCCGATGGTGGGCGGCCGCACGCTGAAGCCTCGGCGTTGGCGGCGGCGCGCGAGGCCGGGTCGGGCGACGCGCTGCGTGGTGCCACGGCTTACGTGACGCTCGAGCCCTGTAGCCATCACGGCCACACGCCACCCTGCGCCAACGCGCTGGTCGAGGCCGGTGTCACGCGGGTCGTGGTGGCGACCGGCGATCCCGATTCACGCGTGGCGGGACGCGGCCTGGCCCGGCTGCGCGCGGCCGGAATCGACGTCCTCGAAGGCGTGGGGCGGGCCGAGGCCGACGAGATCAACGCCGGCTTCTTCATGCGCGTGCGTGCCGGTCGTCCGTTGATCGCCCTCAAGACGGCGACCTCGCTCGATGGCCGCATCGCCACCGCCACCGGCGACAGCAAATGGATCACCGGCCCCGCAGCGCGCGCCGAGGGCCATTTGCTGCGCGCCACGCACGACGCGATCATGGTCGGCATCGGCACCGTGCGCGCCGACGATCCCGAGCTGACATGCCGGTTGCCGGGGCTGGGCGATCGTTCGCCGATTCGCGTGATCCTCGACAGCCGGGCCCGGCTGCGCGTTGATTCGAAACTAGCCCTGGATGCCCGGGGAACACCGGTCTGGCTGCTGTGCGGCGAGGGCGTCTCCAACCGCCGGATCACGACGCTGAGCCGCGCCGGCGTCGACGTCCGGCTCGTGCCGGTCGGCACGGACGGCCGCGTCGACATCGCTACCGCCTGCCGCGACCTGGGGGAGGCCGGCCTGACCCGGGTGCTGGTCGAGGGTGGTGGAAAGCTCGCCGCCTCGCTGCTGGCGGCCGGCCTGGTCGACCGCATCGTCGCGTTCCGGGGCGGCGTGGTGATCGGCGGCGATGGATTGCCGTCCGTCGCCTCGATGCGTATCGCGGAACTTGGTTCCGCACCCCGGTTCGAGCGCGTCTCGTCGCGGGTGGTCGGCGACGACACGCTGGAAACCTGGGCGCGCCGCGCCTAGGTTGCCGCCATGTTCACGGGAATCGTCACCGACATCGGTGAAATCACGGCAATCGTCGCCGCGGCGAGCGGCGGCGATCTGCGCTTCACCATCGCCACGGCGTTGAGGATGGACGACGTGGCGCTGGGCGCCTCGATCGCCTGTTCGGGCTGTTGCCTGACCGTCACGACCAAAGGCACGGCCGGCGGACGCGGCTGGTTCACGGTCGACGTGTCGGGCGAGACCGTCTCGAAGACCACGCTCGGCGACTGGAAGGTAGGCCGCCGGATCAATCTGGAACGCTCCCTGAAGCTGGGCGACGAACTGGGCGGTCATCTTGTGTATGGCCATTGCGACGGCGTCGGGCGGATCGTGTCGATCGAACCGGACGGCGGCAGCATGCGATTCCTGTTCGAGGCGTCGCCCGACGTGGCGCGCTTCGTCGCGCAAAAGGGCTCGGTGGCGATCGACGGCGCCTCGCTGACGGTCAACGAGGTCGAGGGCGATCGCTTCGGCGTCAACATCATTCCCCACACCCAGCGCGAAACCACGTTCGGGACCGCGGTGGCGGGGCAACGGGTCAATCTTGAGGTCGACATGCTCGCGCGCTACGTTGCCCGGCTGATCGACAGGAGGGCGTGATGGCGCTGATCGACAAGGAGCCGTGGCGCGTCACCTTCAGCGAGATGAAGGCGCCCGCCGACGAGATCATCGAGGAAGCCCGTCGCGGCCGTATGTTCGTGCTG
>CAMDVZ010000520.1 GCA_945878895.1 Caenispirillum bisanense
TCGACCGTTGCTGGCTCTATGTCGGGCACGCCTCGGAGATCGCCAACAACTGCGACTTCGTCACCCGCTCGGTCGGTGGTCGCGATCTCATCTTCAATCGCGACCGGGGAGGTGCCGTCCATGCGTTCCTGAACACCTGTCCGCATCGCGGCGCCACCGTCGTTCGCGAAAAGAGCGGCAACGCGCTGTCGTTCAAGTGCTTCTATCACGGGTGGGCGTTCAACGTGAACGGCCGCTTCGCCTCGCGCTTCGAGGAGGGCAACTACGGCGCCGATCACTACGGCGGCGGTTGCGCCGATCTCGGCAGCGTGCCGCGGCTCGAACAGTACCGAGACTTCTACTTCGTCAACTTCGATCCCAACGCGGTCAGCCTGAGCGACTACCTGGCCGGCGCGAAGGACATCATCGATCTCGTCGCCGACCAGTCCGAGGTCGGGATGGAGATCGTCGGCGGCGGCCAGCAATATTTCATCAACGCCAACTGGAAACTGCTGGCCGAGAACAGCGTCGATGCCTTCCACGGCTTCCCGACCCACAGCACCTACTTCGACTATCTGAAGAACGTCGGCGCCCTCAACATGGAGGCGGGCTGGAACAACGCCGGCGGCCGCATGACGAGTCTCGGCAACGGGCACGCCGTCATCGAGTACGCCTCGCCCTGGGGGCGCCCGATCGCCCGCTGGGTGCCGTCGTGGGGCGAGGAGAAACGCGATCTCGTGCAGCGTCTGCGTCAGGGGCTGATCCAGCGTTTCGGCGAGGAGCGCGGCATGCGCATCGCCGAGAGCAGCCGCAACATGATCATTTTTCCCAATCTGGTGATCAACGACATCATGTCGATCACCGTCCGCACCTTCTATCCGGAGGCGGCGGGACGGATGATGGTGAGCGCCTGGGCGATGGGGTCGAAAGGCGAGGACGCGGAGCTGCGCAAGCTGCGGCTGTTCAACTTTCTCGAGTTTCTCGGACCCGGCGGCTTCGCCACCCCCGACGACCAGGAGGCGCTGGAAAATTGCCAGCGCGGCTATCGCAACGTCCGCGAGGTCGGCTGGAACGACATCTCCAAGGGCATGCCGCGCAACGGGCCGCCGAACACCGACGACGAAGAGCAGATGCGGACCTTCTGGCGCGAATGGCAGCGCCGCATGGGCGACGCTGCCTGATCCGTGGCGACGACCTGTTTCGGGGAACGACGATGAACGATCCGATGATGCGCCTGAAGGTCGAGGATTTCCTCTACGCCGAGGCGGCGCTGCTCGACGAGTGGCGCGTCGATGCGTGGTTCGCGCTGTTCGCGGAGGGGGCCACCTACGAGGTGCCGCCGATGGGCGCGGAGGCCGATGCCGATTCCTCGACGTCGCTGTTCTACATCGCCGACGACTACACGCGCCTGCGCGAGCGTGTCGTGCGACTGACGAACAAGGAGGCGCATTCCGAGTATCCGCGGTCGCGGCTGCGCCACGTCGTGAGCAACGTGCGGGTGCTCGGCGTGACGAACGGGGTGGCCGAGGTCGCATGCAATTTCATCACCTACCGCGCCCGGCGCGGTGTCGTGGACACGTATTTCGGCCGCCACGAGTATCGGATCGACGTCTCGGGCGATTCGTGGAAGATTCGCTCCAAGCGCACGACGCTGGACATGGACATGCTCTATCCCGGAAAGTTGAGCGTCATCGTCTAGGCGCGGGAAACCGCCGAGGGTTGGAGCGTTTGTCGTGAGTAGTCCCGAACTGATCGACGTCCACACCCATGTCGTGCCGCGTGAATTGCCAGGGGAGCCGGCCGGCACGGCGTCGGGCCGCTGGCCATGCGTGCATTGCGGCAAGCCCGGCCATGCCACCGTGATGATGGGCGACAAGCCGTTCCGCGAGATCGACGACCGGTCGTGGGACATCGGACGCCGCGTCGCGGACATGGATCGCGACGGCGTGACGGCGCAGGTGCTTTCGCCGATGCCGGAGCTTCTGTCCTATTGGCTCGACGTCGGACCGGCCACGCAGCTGACGCGTTACGTCAACGGCGCCATCGCCGAAATGGTGGCGAGCCGGCCCGACCGGTTCTACGGCCTGGGTTCGGTGCCGCTCCAGGACCCGGTCGCCGCCGCCGAGGAACTGCGGCGGATGAAGAGCGACTTCGGCCTTTGCGGCGTCGAGGTCGGCAGCAACGTCAACGGCCAGTATCTCGGCGACAAGCGCTTCGATCCGTTCTTCGCCGCCGCCGAGGAACTGGGCATGGCGATTTTCGTGCACGCGCTGCATCCCCGCGCCGCGCCGCATCTGGCGCCGCGACAGAACCTGGTGCCTTTCGTGGCGTTCCCGGTCGATACCGCGATGTGCGCCGCCACCCTGATCGCCGACGGGGTGCTGGATCGGTTTCCCGGTCTGCGGATCGGTTTCAGTCACGGCGGCGGCGTGCTGGCGCCGATCCTGCACCGGATGGAGCACGGCTGGCACGCCAGCAAGGGTTTCGGCGGCACCCTGCCAAAATCACCCAAGACCTACGCGGCGCGGTTTTTCTACGACAGTCTCGTCTACGATCACGCCTATCTGCGGCATCTCGCCGACGAGGTGGCGCCGGGCCAGGTATTCCTCGGCACCGACTATCCCTACCTGATCGAACAGAAAGAGCCCGCGAAGTTCATCGCCGACGGCGCGGCGGGAACGACGCACGGCGGATCCCTGTGGTCGTCCAGCGCGCGGCGCTTCCTCGGCATGCCGCCATCGTCGCGATGACGCGCGTCGTCGCGAAGGGCGAGCCGGCGAGGACGGCGAAAGCCGAAGCCACGCGAGCCAGGTTGATCGAGGTCGCCAAGCGGCTCGCGCGGTCGAAGGGAGCGGACCGGGTGACGTTGCGCGATCTCGCGTCGGCCGCGAAGATGAAGGCAGGTAGCATCTATTACCACTTCGAGTCGCGCGACGAGATCATCCGCGCGGTGCTCGACGACGGCATTGGCCGGGCGCGGTCGGCGGTGACCGACGCCATCGTCGGCGCCGGTCCCGACAGCTCGCCGCTCGAGCGGTTGCGCGTGGCCCTTCGGGCGCATCTTCGCTACGTCGTGCAGGAACATTTCTCCTCGCGCATGCAGTCGAT
>CAMDVZ010000521.1 GCA_945878895.1 Caenispirillum bisanense
TATCGAATGGTCTCCGCGAGCCACGGGTACCTCCGCGCCGCGCACGGTGGTTCCCCGGGAGCCACGGCGGCTCGCGGCGCGGGGGTACCCGTGGCTCGCGGGGACATGTCGCGGCGGGCCACCACGAGGTCGACAGGCAACCAGCGATACCCACGGGAGGCGCCAGGGAAAACACGAAAACACCGAATGACCCCACACCCCATCTTACGGTTGCTTCCCCCGCCAGCGGGGGAAGGGATTTTGAAGGCTCAGATCCAGCTATCCTAGCACCTATGGGGGCGAGGGGTGGGCGCGCGACATCGGGGCGCTTGCGTCGGCGCGACCGGGGCGGCACCGTCGCGGTATGACCGACACCATGGACACCCACGTCGTCGCCACCGTGGCGCAGCTCGAGGCGCTCTACGGCTTGCCCGGCGAGACCTCGCTGGTGAAGGAGGTCGACCACGTCACGCCCGACTATCGCGCCTACATCGAGGCGGCGCCCTTCGTGGCGCTGGCGACCGCCGGGCCGGAGGGGCTCGATTGCTCGCCGCGCGGCGACCGGCTCGGTTTCGTGCGCATCCACGACGCGCGCACCCTGATGATGCCGGACCGGCGCGGCAACAACCGGGTCGACTCGCTGCGCAACATCGTGCGCGATCCCCGCGTCGGGCTGCTGTTCCTGATTCCCGGCAGCGGCAACACGCTGCGCGTCAACGGGCGGGCACATCTTAGCGTCGAGCCGGCCTTGCTGGAGTCGTTCCGGGTCGAGAACCAGGCGCCGCGCTCGGTGATCGTGGTCGCCATCGACAGCGTCTATTTCCAGTGCGCCCGCGCCATCGTGCGTTCCGCGCTGTGGGATCCGTCGCATCACGTCGAGACAGGCGCGCTGCCGAGCGCCGGACAAATCCTGGCGTCGCTCAGCCAAAACCGGGTCGGCGGCGACGGCTACGACCGGGAATGGCCGGAGCGGGCGAAGCAGACGATGTGGTAGGGGCGTTGACCTGGCTAATCTGGATTAGCTAGGATACTGCCATGACGACCTTCACCATCCACGTCGCCAAGACGAACCTGTCGAAGCTGATCGCCCGCGCCGAAGCCGGCGAGGAGATCGTGCTGGCGCGCGGCAAGCAGCCCGCCGTCAGGCTGGTGCCGGTGGATCCGAAGCCGAAGCGCATGTTCGGGCGGCTGAAGGGCATGGGAAGCATCGGACCGGAATTCTTCGAGCCGCTGTCCGAGGAAGAACTCAAGCTCTGGGAATAGCCGTGCGCCTGCTGCTCGATACGCATGCATTTCTCTGGTGGGTGTTCGCCGACGGAAAGCTGCCGGATCGCGCGCGCGCGGCGATCGGCGACGACGCCAACGAGGTGCTCGTCAGCGCCGTCACGGCTTGGGAAATCGCCACCAAGTACCGGCTTGGCAAACTGCCCGAGGCGAGGGTGGTGGCCGACGACATCGCGAAGGCCATTGCCGGCGAGCGTTTCGGCGAACTGCCGCTGTCGGTTCGCCACGCCCAGCGGGCCGGCGCGCTCGGCGGCTCGCATCGCGATCCGTTCGACCGCATGCTGATCGCCCAGGCGCTGGTCGACGATCTCGCGCTCGTGTCGAACGAGACGATCTTCGACATGTATGGCGTGCGGCGGGTCTGGTAGCGATGCGCGTCGCCATGCCGATGGTCGCCATCCGCTGCCCCGCGAGACAACCATGACCCGGACGATCCGCCTGCTCGTACTGGCCACGATCCTGGCGCCTGCCCACGCCGCGGCACAGGACGCCACCTTCGCCGTCAAACAGATGACGCCGGAAACGGCGCTGAAGCTGGCGCAAGCCGCGCTCGACTCCTGCCGCAAGCAGGGGTTCCAGATCGCGGTCGCGGTGACCGACCGGGCTGGCGTGCCGCAGGCGTTGCTGCGCGACCGCTTCGCGGGGCCGCACACCGCGACGGTCGCGGTCGACAAGGCGTGGACGGCGGCCTCGTTTCGCCAGAGCACGCTCGATCTGGCGCGCGCCACCGCCGATCCCGCCCATGCCGGCGTGCGACACATCCCCCGCGTCGTGGCGGTTGGCGGCGGCGTGCCGGTCGAGGCGGGCGGCGCGATCCTGGGCGCGGTCGGCGTCTCGGGCGCGCCCGGCGGCGAGGCCGACGATGCCTGCGCGCGGGCCGGCATCGAGGCAATCCGCGGCGATCTGGAGTTTTGAGGCAAGGCGGCGCGAATACTTGTCTGCCGACAAGAGCGTTGCTGCGCTCACCCGCGGCGATGGCCTAGGTTGCGGTCGGTGCCATTCCGGAGTCTCCCGATGCTCGCCTGCCAACGCAGCCTGTTCGATATCCCGCGCGATGTCTGTTACTTCAACGCCGCCGGCTGGGGGCCGCTGCCGCTGGCGGTCCAGGAGTCGGGCAGGCTTGGTGCCACGCGCAAGACGCGGCCGTGGGAACTCGATCCGTCCTTCTCGAACGCCACCCACGAGCGCGCCCGCAAGGCCGCCGCCGCGCTGATCGGCGCCGATGCCGGGGACATCGCCCTGATCTCCTCGGTCGGCTATGGCGTCGCCATCGCGGGCAAGCTGCTCGACATCCCGCGCGGCGCGCGCGTGCTGGTGCTGGCCGACGACCACACCTCGCCGGTGCTCGAATGGCTGGGCCGTGCCGAAGCCGGCGGCTACACGGTCGAACCGGTCGCCCGACCGGCCGACGGCGACTGGACGACGGCGGTGCTGGCCGCGATCGCCCGGCCGGGCGCGCCGTCGCTGGCGCTGGTCTCGATCTCGTCCGTGCACTGGTCCGACGGTGGCGCGCTCGATCTGGCGCGGGTCGCCGCCGGCGTCCGCGCCCGCGGTGCCGCGTGGTTGATCGACGCCACCCACGATGTCGGCGTGCGCCCGATCGACGTGGCCGCGCTCGATCCGGATTTCCTGATCTTCCCGACCTACAAATGGGTGCTCGGCCCCTATGGCCGTGCCTTCGCCTACGTGGCGAAACGGCGCCAGAACGGGGTGCCGCTGGAGCAGACCGCGTTCGGCCGCCGTCGCGTCGTGGCGGAGGATCCGGTCTATTTCACCGATCTTTCCTACATCGATGGCGCGCGTCGCTACGACATGGGC
>CAMDVZ010000522.1 GCA_945878895.1 Caenispirillum bisanense
CCTCATCCGCCCTTCGGGCACCTTCTCCCCTCCGTCGAGGGGAGAAGGGAAGAGTCTACGCGATCCGTTCCTTCAACAACGCCAGCGCCACCTCGACCGCAGCCGCGCGCACCGCGTCGCGGTCGCCGGGCAGCACGTGGCGTACCGTGATCGTCTCGTAGCCGCGCCGGGCGCAACCGAAATGCACGAGCCCGAGCGGCTTGTCGGGCGTGGCGCCGCCGGGTCCCGCGACGCCGGTGATCGAGACCGCCACGTCGGCGTGCGAGCGGCGCACCGCGCCCTCGGCCATGCAGCGCGCGGTCTGTTCGCTGACAGCGCCGTAGGACAGCAGCACCACGCGCGGCACGCCGAGCAACTCCTCCTTGGCCTCGTTGGAGTAGGTGGCGAAGCCGCGCTCCACGACGTCCGACGAACCCGCGATGGCCGTCAAGGTCGCGGCCACCAGCCCGCCGGTGCAGGACTCCGCGGTCGCCAGTTTCAGCCCGGCGTGGCGGTAGCGCTCCAGCACGTCGGTCGCGAGCGCGCGCCAGGCGCCGGGGAAAAGGCTGTCGGTCATGGTGAGTCTCTCCAGAGGGCGCGTGTGCGGCACACGAGAGCGGCAACCACAATGCTGTCATCCCGAGCGCAGCGAGGGATCCCCATGCGGAGCCTCCCCCGCACGACGCGGCGAAGAATCCGGGGTCCCTCGCGACGCTCGGGATGACGGCATTGTGGACGGGACGACAGCATTGTCGATTGGCAATCGATACGCCATCCCGCAATGCGACGACGCGCGCCGCGTTTCCACCCGAGACACCACCCTTGCCGCCGGCGCGTCGCGTACCCTACGCTCCGTTCAGCCCGACCCAACACCCTCCGAAGGAACCGCCGCGATGTCCGAACCGCTTCCCGCCCTGTGCCTGATCGCCGTGCCCGGACGCCGCCGCGCCATGATCGATCTGTGCAAGGAAACCGAGCGGCGCGGTTATGCCGGCATCTACCCGCCGAGCCCGTTCGGCAACATGTCGATGGGCGAGGCGCTGGCGTGGAACACGACGTCGATCCCGTTCGGCACGTCCATCGCCCCGATCTACCAGCGCACCATCGTCGACTTCGCCCAGAGTGCCGCCATGATGCACGAGATATCGGGTGGCCGCTTCCGGCTCGGCATCGGCATCGCGCACGGTCCCTCGCATGTCCGGATGGGCGTGACGCCGGGCAAGCCGCTGGCCGACACGCGCGCCTTCATCGAGAAGTTCCGCGCCGAAACGACCTTCGGGCCGCTGCCGCCGATCATCGTGGCCGCCCTGCGCAAGCGCATGGTGGCGCTGTCGGGAGAGCTGGCGGAGGGCGTCGTGTTCGCCAACGCCTCGTTGTCGCACATGGGCGAGTCGCTGGCGGCGTTGCCGGCGGCCAAGCGCAACGATCCCGATTTCTTCATCGGCAACATGATTCCGACCTGCATCAGCGACGACGTCGAGGCCGCCAAGGCGGTCAACCGGCGCACGCTGACCAATTACGGCTTCCTGCCGAACTACCGGAACTACTGGCGCGAGGCGGGCTACGGCGAGGAGATGGACGCCATCGAGAAGGCAATCGCCGAGGGCCGTCGCGACGACGTGCCGAAATGCTTCTCCGACAAATGGCTGGCCGACAACACGCTGTTCGGACCGGCCGCGAAAGTGCGCGAGGGTGCTGCCGCGTGGCGCGCGGCCGGCGTCCACACGCCGATCCTCGTGCCGTCCTCGGCGGCGGGAAACCAGATGAAAGCGATCGAGGAAGTGTTCGCGGCGTTCGGGTGACGGAAGGGACGGCGGCGTTCGGCGACGATCGGCCCGTCACGCCGCGCGCGGCATGACCTCGTCGTCGATCGCCGCGCTGCGCTCGCCCAGCATCTCCAGTTCGTAGTGCGCCTGAAGGTTCAGCCAGAAGCGCGGGTCCATGCCGAAATAGCGGCCGAGCCGGTAGGCCGTGTCGGCCGTGATGCCGCGCCTTCCGAGCACGATGTCGTTGAGCCGCGTGCGCGGCACGCCGAGCGCGCGGGCCAGCGCCGCGACGCTCATCGACAGTTCGTCGAGAAACTCCAGCCGCAAGAGCGTGCCGGGATGGACCGGCCCGATGTGGCGCTTCTTCGCGGCCTTGGCCATGCTGATCTCCGTCAATGATAGTCGACGATCTCCACGCCTTCGGCGTGGCCATCGACCCAGCGGAAACAGATCCGCCACTGGTCGTTGATCCGCAGACTGTACTGCCCGGCCCGGTCGCCGCGCAGCACCTCCAGCCGATTCGCCGGGATCGCCGCGAGCGATCGCAAATCCGGCGTCGCGTTCAGCGCCAGCAGCTTCACGTGCGCTCTGGTCTGGATATCGGCCGGCAGCCGGCGAGCGCGTTGTCCCTCGAAGAGGGCGGCGGCGTCGCTGGATCGAAACGACCGGATCATGGAGATGGACTGTAATGGAAATCGTTACAAAACTCAATGCAGCCCGGCGACGCTTTCCAACGCTCCAGGTCGCCCGTCACGCCATGTCCGGAACCACCACCTCCACCGTCGCCACCGCCTGCGCCGCGATCCCCTCGCCCCGCCCCGTGAACCCCAACCGCTCGGTCGTGGTCGCCTTGACCGCCACGCGGTCGAGCGCGAGGCCGAGCATGGTGGCGATGCTGGCGCGCATGGCGTCGCGATACGGGCCGACCTTGGGCCGCTCGCAGACGATGGTGACGTCGAGATTGACGATGCGGCCGCCGCGCGCGGCGACAAGGCCGGCGGCGTGCTTGAGGAAGGTCGAGGAGGCCGCGCCCCGCCACTGCGGATCCGACGGCGGGAAGTGCTCGCCGATGTCGCCGGCGGCAATGGCGCCGAGCAGGGCGTCGGTCAGCGCGTGCAGCGCCACGTCGGCGTCGGAGTGACCAACCAGGCCACGCTCGTGCGGGACGGCCACGCCGCACAGATGCACCCGGTCGCCGGGGCCGAAGGCGTGCACGTCGAAGCCGGTGCCGGTACGGAACTCGCGGGCGGGGGTGGGGGAGGCGGCGGGCGACATCGCGTCTTCCTCATACCTTCCCTCGCCACCGGCGGGGGAAGGTGCCCTGAGGGCGG
>CAMDVZ010000523.1 GCA_945878895.1 Caenispirillum bisanense
GGCGGCGCGTGTTGACGCTGGGGGCGTAGCGGCAATACCAGCCGGCCGGCGCCTCGCCGACCGTCTTGCGGAACGATTCGACGGCCTTGCGGATGTGCTCGCGCTCCTCGTCTTCGCTCAGCAGGAAATGACGGACCCAGCGCCAGCCATGGCCGCAGACGTCGAAGCCGGCGGCGCGGATGGCGGCGGCGGCTTCGGGATTGCGCTCCAGCGCCAGCGCGCAGGCATAGACTGTCATCGGCAGGCCGCGATCGACGAAGGCCCGGTGCAGGCGCCAGAAGCCGACCCGGCTGCCGTACTCGAACATGCTCTCGCCGCCCAGATCGCGGCCCTTGAAGCCGGCCGACGAGGTGCTCGATTCGGTGAGCGCGGTCTCGGTGTGGCCATCGCCGTCGGCGATCGAGGCTTCGGATCCTTCCTCGTAGTTGACGACGAAATTCAGCGCGAGGCGGGCGCCGCCCGGCCACTTCGGATCGGGGGGATTGGCGCCGTAGCCGACGAAATCGCGCGGGGGTTGCCAGGCCATGGAAGTCTCCGCTGGATGGGGAACGTCAGTTGTCGACGCGAACCACGAAAGGCGGCACGTCGACGAATTCCTCGTCGTCCGGCGTGCCGTCGCGCCACATGAACACGGCGAACCTGGCCGGGCGGTCGAGCACCGTCGAACCGTGATGCCAGGTATCCATGGCGTAGGTGACGCCCTGTCCGGGGTCGGCGACGAATGCCCGGGCGCGGCCGCAATCGGGGCCGCCGCCGGCGGCGTGCGACGCCACCACGATCAGCCAGCGCGACACGTCGAGGGGCACGAAGGTCTGCGAGGAGAACCGGTGCCGCTCCAGCATCGCGACCCGTACCGGCAGCGGCACGGGCAGGCGGCTGGACAGCGACAGGCTGGGACGGGCGAGCGGGCGGGCCGAGGCGAGCGCCTCGTCGAAATACTGCCGGCCCGGCTCCAGCGGCGGCGCGAGAACCTGACCGAACGGCGCGAAGGCTTCGGCCGTCAGGGGCCGGGCGCGGATGTCGAGCCCGCTCACGCCGCGACGCCGAGGGTCGCGCGACAGCTCGCCAGCGCGTCCTTGTGGTGAACGAGGTCGAGCGCCGCCAGCGGGCGAGGGATCAACGTCGCGCCGCTCTGGGCGGCGATGTCGAGCAGCCGGTCGCGCGTCGCGCCGTTGCCGCCGAACACCAGAAGCTTGAGGCCGACGCGCAGGCCCGCAAGCACGTGGCCTGGCGCGCCGTCGCAATCGAGCGCGATGTCGCAGTCGACGTCCGGAAAAAGTTCCTTCGCGCGCGCCACCAGGGCGCCCCAGAAACCGGCGCCGTGGCTGTACGAGGCGCCCGGCGGGCTGATCAGGAGGACCGCGCGCTTGCTTTCGCGCGCCGCCAGCAACGCCGCCGACACGTGCTTCCAGCCATGCACGACGATCGCGGGCACCCGCTTGCGCGCGACCGCGGTCGCGCGCGACGGGCGCGGCTTCGCGGTGGACGCGACGCGGCGCGGGCGTTTGGCCGCCGTCGCCGGCGTTGCCGTCTTGGGCGCCGCGGTCCGGGTCGCCGCGGTTTTGGGCGCGGCGGCTTTGGGCGCGGCGGGTTTGGAGGGCGTGGGCCGTTTCATGGCCGTCAGGATAGAGGCCGATGCCCGCCGATGGGAAGGGCCGTCTCGGCCGGGTTGGCCGTCCTACGGGGCGTAGCCGCGCGCGTAGTAGCGGTCGGCGAGCGCCTGGTCGCCGTTGGCCTTGCGGTACGCGCCGGCGAGATAGAGCACGCCCCAGGTCAGGTTGGTGTCGGGATCGAGCAGGCCGCGCGGCGTGCCGGTGTAACCAAGGCCGCGCGCGGTCGTGTACATGATCTGCATCAGGCCCATCGTCTGGCCGCGGCCGATCACGTTGGGCTGGTAGCGGCTTTCGCGCAGCACGACCTTGTGGACCAGTTCGACCGGCACGCCGTTGGCGTTGGCGTGTTTGGCGATCAGCGCCGCGAGCGCCGGATCGACGCCTTGCGGCACGTAGACGGGTGGCGGCACCGGCGCGGCGGGCGCCTGGGCGACCGGGGGCTGGGACGCCGGCTGGGCACAGGCGGCAACGCCGAGCGCCAGCGTCGCCGCGAGGACGCGCGTCATCGCGCGGCCGGTCGCAACGGACCAGCGTGTCGTGGCGGATGTCGACGTAGTCATGGCGATCCTCGCTCCTCGAATGGAAAGGGCGCCACTGGCGTGGCGCCCTCGCGGTGGCCGTCAAGCCGCGACGGCCTCAGCCAAGCTTGCCCATGGCGACGGCGGTGTCGCTCATGCGGTTGGAGAAGCCCCACTCGTTGTCGTACCAGCTCAGCACCCGCACCAGCGTGCCGTCCATGACCCTGGTCTGGTCCATGTGGAAGGTCGAGGAGTGCGGATCGTGGTTGAAGTCGATCGACACGTTGGGCGCGTCGGTCCAGCCGAGGATGCCCTTGAGCTGGTTGGCGGCGGCGCGCTTGATCGCGTCGTTGATCTCCGCGACGTCGGTCCGGCGCTTCGAGACGAACTTGAAATCCACCACCGAGACGTTCGGCGTCGGCACGCGGATCGACACGCCGTCGAGCTTGCCGTTCAGTTCCGGTAGCACGAGGCCGACGGCCTTGGCCGCACCCGTCGAGGTCGGGATCATCGACAGAGAGGCAGCGCGGCCGCGATAGAGATCCTTGTGCATCGTGTCGAGCGTCGGCTGGTCGCCGGTATAGGCGTGGATGGTCGTCATGAAGCCCTTGTCGATGCCGACGGCATCGTTGAGGACCTGGGCGACCGGCGCCAGGCAGTTGGTCGTGCAGGACGCGTTCGAGACGACCAGATGGTCCTTGGTCAGCTTGTCGTGGTTGACGCCGTAGACGACGGTCAGGTCGGCGTTGTCTGCAGGGGCCGACACCAGCACGCGTTTGGCACCGGCCGCCAGATGGGCCGAGGCGGCGGCCTTGCTGGTGAAGATGCCGGTGCATTCGAGCGCCACGTCGATGGCCATCGCCTTGTGCGGCAGATTCGCGGGATCGCGCTCGGCGGTGACCTTGATCTTGCCGCGGCCCACGTCGATGGTGTC
>CAMDVZ010000524.1 GCA_945878895.1 Caenispirillum bisanense
TCGAGATCGAGGCGGTCAGCTTGCGCAGCGCCTGGCTCATCAGCCGCGCCTGCAGGCCCGGCAACGAGTCGCCCATCTCGCCCTCGAGCTCGGCCTTGGGCACCAGGGCCGCCACCGAATCGATGACCAGCACGTCGATGGCGCCCGAGCGCACCAGCGTGTCGGCGATCTCCAGCGCCTGCTCGCCCGCGTCGGGCTGCGAGATCAGCAGGTTGGCGACGTCGACGCCGAGCTTCTTGGCATAGCCCGGATCGAGCGCGTGTTCGGCGTCGATGAAGGCGCAGGTGCCGCCCTTCTTCTGGGCCTCGGCGATCACGTGCAGCGCCAAGGTCGTCTTGCCCGAGCTTTCGGGTCCGTAGATCTCGGCGATGCGGCCCTTGGGCAAGCCGCCGATGCCAAGCGCGATATCGAGCCCCAGCGAGCCCGACGAGATCGCCTCGATCTCCAGCGCCTCGCGTTGCCCGAGCTTCATGATCGAGCCTTTGCCGAAGGCCCGCTCGATCTGCGCCAGCGCCGCGTCCAGCGCCTTGCCTTTGTTGTCCATACCGTCCTTCTCGACCAGCTTGAGGTTCATCGCCGACATCGTCATCTCCTGTTATTTCACGCTTCGGAACACACCGACAATCAGGATAAGTGGCTGGAGCACGACCAATGTACCTGTTTTGTTCCGAACACGAAGAGGAAAATCAAGCGTCTGGAATCATTAACTTCTTGACACATGTTCTTGTATTGTTCCGATTCATTTTTAACTAGTGCTGGAATCGGCCTCCGCTATCTTGCTACGGATACGCGAACGGCCACGTCGAAAGGCCGGTCGGGAGGCCTCGCGGCGGGCCGCGGACCCGGGGGAAGAACGCTTTGAATACCAGCAAATTGGCCGCCAAGGCCGTCGCCCTCGGTCCCCTGATCCTGGTCGCCGCCATGGCCTATGCCGCCCAGTACGGATTGCGCGGCATCGGACTTCTGATCAGCCCGATCGCGCTGGCGATGATCGTGGGCATGCTGGCGGCCGCCGTGGTGTCGCTGCCCAAGGCGATGGGGAAGGATGTCGGCGACGTCTCGAAGCTGATCCTGCGCTGGGGCATCGTGCTGATGGGGTTGCAACTCGACCTGCACCGGATCGCAACGACGGCCGGGCCAGCGATTCCGGTGACCCTGGTGACGACCGGCGCGACGATCGCCCTGTTCTGGTGGCTGGGCAAGCGCATGGGCGTGTCGGGCGCGCTGCCGATCCTGGTGGCGATCGGCACCGGCATCTGCGGCGCCGCGGCGATCGTGGCGGCCTCCGCGCCCGCGCGCGCTCGCGACGAGGAAACCGGCTACGCGCTGGGCGTGATCACGCTGTGCGGCACCGTGGCCCTGTTCGCCGAACCCGCCCTGATGGGCGTGCTGGGGCTGAGCGAGCGGGCGTTCGGCTTCTGGGTCGGCGCCTCGGTCCACGAAGTCGCCCAGGTCGTGGCGGCGGCCTTCGCGGGCGGTCCGGTGGCTGGCGAAATCGGCACCGTCGTGAAGCTGACGCGGGTGGTCTGGATGGCCCCGGCCCTGATCGTGGTCGCGATCCTGTTGCGCCGTGCCGAGGGCGCGGACGCAAAGGGCGGCAAGGTGCCGCTGGTGCCGTGGTACGTGCTCGGCTTTCTCGCGATGGCGGCGATTGGCTCGGTGGCGCAAGCCACGACCGGCCTGCCCGGCTGGCTGCGACCAGCCATGCAATGGGTCGCCGTCGCGTTCTTCGTCGTCGCCCTGGCCGGCGTCGGGCTTGGCCTGAAAGTCGGTCAGGTGCTGGCGTTCGGCGCCCGGCCGCTGGTGCTGGCTGGGCTGGCGTCGCTGTTCATCGCGCTCACGACGCTCGCCTGGGTGAAAATCGCCGGCATCTAGCCGCGATGGCTCAAGCGACGGCAAACCATTCGTGCGCCCATTTGAAGAGCGGCAACCCGGCGAGCCGGGCGAGATCGGCGTCGGCGAATCCGGTGCCGACCAGAAACGTCTCCTGGCGCGGCGCGTTGACCGATCGCAGGAACGCCCGCAACGCCCCGGCGCGCGCGCGCTCGTCGCCGGTAAGCGGGCAGATCGCCTCGACGCGGCCGTCGAGGCCGCGATTGACGGAGAGCCGCAACGCCTCGCGGGCAGCCGCGTCCAGTGGACCCGTCGACAGCCCGTCGGCGACCAGCAGCAGCCGGCCAGCGAACTTCGCGATCTTCGACGCCATCTCCGGTCGCGCCTCGGCTTCGAAGCCGCCGTCTGAAACCCGGCGAACGCGCGCGACGAGACCGACCGACAGGACCACCGTGCCCAGCTGCGATCCGCCGTCCATCAACGCCGCGGCGAACTCGCGATAGGTCAGGCCGAGACGTTCGGCGCGCGCCAGCCGGCGCAAGGCGATTTCCGGTTTCGGCGTTTTCCACGCCGACGCGACGGCACGCCGCCACACCCAGGCTTCCCACGACATGTCGAGCGGGCCGCCATTGTGCCCGATGCCGGGCCGGCGCATGACCAGCGACAGGTTGGGATGCAACTTGTCGCCTTGCTGGAAACGATCACCCATGGCGCATCCGCTACGCCCCGCGACACCGGCGGAGCGACATTATCGTGGCAAATTCCGTGCCGGCCGGCAACGACGCCTCAGAACAGTATCCGCACGAAGTCGCGACAGCCGCCCTTCCATGGAAGACCGTTGATGTCACAAACCTTGTCGGTCACCTCGTAGAGCGCCTTGTAGTTTGGCAGGCAGGCGCCTTCGTGACTCGCGAACGCCACGCCGCGCCGCTCCTCGCCCTTCTCGTACGCCGCGATCCGGAACGCGACGTCCTGGTCTCGCAGGCGCGCGACGAACTCGAGCCGATCGAGCGTCCGCGCCATCCGGTTGTGTACATGACCGACCAGTTCGCAACGCTGGGCCCCGACGCTCATCGCGGGCCGCGCCTGTTCGAGCGTGAACTGGATCTGATCGACGAACTCGGTCGGAGCGTTCTTCGAGGGACCCAGAATCGCGCCGACGATACCGCCTTCGGGTCCCGGCGCTCCGCCACCGCCGCCCGACGTCTGGATCTGGAAAAAGG
>CAMDVZ010000525.1 GCA_945878895.1 Caenispirillum bisanense
CGTCGATCGACTTGACGACGCGCACGCCGCCCTTGCCGTTCGGGTCGTCCTTGAAGCGACCCGCGCCACGGCCACCGGCGTGGATCTGGGACTTCACGACCCAGACGGGTCCGGGCAGCTTCTTCGCGGCTTCGACGGCCTCGGCGGCGGTGTAGGCGACGAAGCCCCTGGGCACCGGCACGCCGAATTTGGCGAGCAGCGCCTTGGCTTGGTATTCGTGGATGTTCATGGAACCCCGGTGGGCGGAAATTCGGGCCTGTCGAGGGGCGTCGGGAGACTGTTCGTCACGTGAACGAACTGTCAGTCCAATAAAGCAACCGACCCTCTAGCGACGTTAATCTACCACTTTGTCCAAGTTTGGCAACCGGTTGCTCATGACACTTTCGTCAACGACGGACACGGTAGCGCCACGAATCGTTCCGAGCCGCGAAATCGGGACGCTCGTCGCCAGACGTCGAAACGCCCCGTCCGGCGGTCGCTGGACGGGGCGTTCGTGGAACCTGGCGGGTCCGGGCCCTCGCCGCGGCTTACCCGGCGACGATCTTCTTCGTCGCCTCGACGAGGCCCTTCACGGCCGCGACGGACTTGTCGAACATCGCCTTTTCCTCGGCCGTGAACGAGACCTCGACGATCCGCTCGACACCGCCGGCGCCGATCACGACGGGCACGCCGATGTAGAGACCATCGATCCCGTACTGGCCGGTCAGCAGCGCGGCACAAGGCAGGAGCCGCTTCTTGTCCTTGAGGTAGCTCTCGGCCATGGCGATGGCGGCCGCCGCCGGAGCGTAGAAAGCCGAGCCGTTGCCGAGCAGCGCCACGATCTCGCCGCCGCCGTCGCGAGTCCGCTGGACGATCTTGTCGAGCTTGTCCTGGGTGGTCCAGCCCATCTTCACGAGGTCGGGCAGCGGAATGCCCGCGACCGCCGAGTAACGGACCAGCGGCACCATGGTGTCGCCATGGCCGCCCAGCACGAAGGCGGTGACGTCCTCGACCGAGACGTTGAATTCCTCGGCGAGGAACCAGCGGAAGCGCGCCGAATCGAGCACGCCGGCCATGCCGACCACGCGGTTGGCCGGGAAGCCGGTGACTTCCTGCATCAGCCCGACCATGGCATCGAGCGGGTTGGTGATGACGATCACGAAGGCGCCCGGCGCGTGTTCCTTGATGCCCTTGCCGACGGCGCCGATGACCTTGGCGTTGATGCCGATCAGGTCGTCGCGGCTCATGCCGGGCTTACGCGGCACGCCGGCGGTGACGATGACGACGTCGGCGCCCTTGATGTCGGCGTAGTTCGAGGTGCCGCTGTAGCCCGCGTCGAAGCCGGAGACCGGCGTCAGCTCGGCGAGGTCGAGCGCCTTGCCCTTGGCGGTGCCTTCGGCGGCGGGAATGTCGAGCAGGACGATGTCGCCCAGTTCCTTCTGGCCGGCCAGCAGCGCCAGCGTGCCACCGATCTGACCGGCGCCGATCAGCGCGATCTTCTTGCGTGCCATGGGTTCGTCCTCCGGAAATCCGCCGCCACGACAAGGGGGCGGCGCGAAAAGCGGCGCTTGGTAGCGCGATTCCCGGACACCGGCAAGGCGGCGGCGGCGCTCGCACCCATGCGCCGGACGCGAGGCCTCAGCGCGGCGGCGGATAGCCCGGCGGTGGTCCGCCGCGACCACCGGGCGGGCCACCGGGGCCGCCCGGACCACCACGTCCGTGCGGCGCGGCTTTCGTGAAGCTGGCGTCGGCGGTGCCGACGAAGCAGCGCGGCACGAAGGGAAAGGTCGGCGTGACGACGTAGTAGTAGGTGCCACCGGGGAACTCCGGCGTGACGCCCTCGCGGCCATTGCACTGGTCGAGATCGCCGCCGTTGACGACATGCTCGTAGTCGCGGGCGTAGGTGCCGTCGGGTCGGCCGCCTGGACCGCCCTCGCGCACGCCCTGGCGCAGGCGGTAGCCCGACCTGAGTTCGACGAGGCCGCTGGCCGGGTTGCGCGGATCGCGATAGCCGACATGGGCGTATATCGGGAAACCGTCGGCGGCCCAGCCGATCATCGCCGGCCGGGTCCGGTACTGCAGGCGGTCGACGAGGCCGGTCGGGACGGCGTGGTAGTGGTAGGCACCGTCGGGCTGGACGTGGGCGTTGTTGCGGTCGAGCCCCAGCGGCACGACGCCAGACAGCGCCTCGATCATCCAGCCGCGATCGTTGTTCCAGAACTCCGCCGTGTTGGGGTCGAACGCCACGCCGTTGATGGCGATGCCGAACAGCTGCCGAGGCGGATAGAAGGTCGGCGCCTGGGCGCGCGCCGGCTTCAGCGGCATGCGGAACGAATAGGACTGGGCGGCGATGGCGTTGGGATTGCCGCGATTGGGAAACTGGCCGGTGACGTGATCGGCCAGACCATCGGCGCGGATGAAACGATGGCCGCCTCGCTCGTCGACTTCCACGCGCGCCGCCGCCTCGGCCGGCGAGATCAGGCCAAAGCCTTTCGACGGCAGGGGCGTCGCCACGGCCGAGCCGGTGTCGTGATTGCCGTGGGCGGCGACTTCGATCGCCGTCAGTGCGAGCGCCGTCGCAAGCACGATCATGAATGTTCCGGTTCGCATCGCTCGATCTCCGCGTAGGCTCCACCAGGAAGCGGCGCTTCGGACAGAGAACAGTCGACTCCAAGTCTTCTTCCGGTCGATCATGAAGGACGAGCAGAGCGTCAGCTGATTCGCAGGCTCCGAGGCGAGATCAGCGAAGCCCGCTTGCCCTTGCGGGTCATACGGATAGAAAATCCCTTGCGAATCAACATCGCGGCTTCATCCAACGACTTCGTATAGACGGCGTACCGGGCACGGTTTTTTTCCTTTCCATGCGACGGATCGGCCAACTGAAAGCCATGCGACGTTACCCAAGGCACTTCAGCCACGCCCGACCTAGCAGCCTGTCGGACTGAGGTGAATGGGCGAGAAAGTTCGCCCCGGGCGGGCCTCGGCGGACCGCGCGGTCGTGTCGGGGGCGTCCCGGCGATGTCTCGGGACAGCGTTTTGGCGGCTCCCGGGCGTCGTCGGTGGCCGGTCGTGG
>CAMDVZ010000526.1 GCA_945878895.1 Caenispirillum bisanense
ATCCGCGCAGCCCCGGGGTCGCGCGCCGGCACGGCTTGCTCGGGCAGCTCGTCGAAGAGGCTGGCAGCGGTCTGGGGCATGGAAATCTCCCTCGACCGACAGTGAATCAGGCCGCCATTGCCGGCGCCAGGAAAAAGTCACAGCCTCTCGGTCTTGCACTGGGTCGCGGCCTCGTTGCGGGCGCCCAGCACGGCACGGATCGACTCCTCCTTGGCCGCGGCGATCAACCGGTCGGTTTCGGCCTTGATGGTGGTCACCTGCCGGTCGGCATCGACGCGCACGCCGGCCAGCTGTTTCTCCAGCTCCGCCTTCGAGGCCGCGTATTGCTTCTCGATCTCGGCCCGCGCCGCGGCCAGCGCCGCGCCGGCCGTCCCCATTGTCGCTGCCTTGGCGATCTCTTCCCTGGCGGCGGCGGCTTGCCGGGCGGCTTCCTCCTGGGCGGCGGCCAGCGCCCTCCCGGCGTCGGCCCGGGTGGCCGCCAGCACCTTGCCGGCCTCGTCCATCGCGCCGGCCAGCGTCTTGTCGGCATCGGCTTTCGCGGCAACCAGCGCCCTCTCGGCGTCGGCTTTCGCGACCGCCACTGCCTTCTCCGCGTCTGCTTTCGCGGCGACCAGCGCCTTGTCGGCGTCGCCCAGACGGGCCGTCAGGCTTTTGGCCAACCCGTCGAGCTCGCCGATCCGCTTGCCGGACTGGTCGCGCAAAGCCGCCAGCGCCTTGTCGGCCTCGGCCTTCGCCGCCATCGCCTTGTCGAGCAATCCCCGCGTCTCGGCGAGGCCGCGGGCGGCCACCGCCTTGTCGGCGTCGGCGGCGGCGACCTGCGCCTCGAGGAAATCGCCGCGCGGCATGCCCAGCGGCTTCAGCAACGCCAGCCCGATGCCGACCGCCGCCAGCGCCGCCAGACCAAATCCCAGACCCCGGTTCATGTCGTCCTCCGTCGCCTCGCCCGCCCGCTCAAACCGTCCGGTCCGATGGCAATTTGTCCGTCGGCGCCAGCATCAGCCGCGCCACGCGGCCGCCGTCGCGCACGTGGGTGGCGAGAATTTCGTCGATGTCGGCCTCGTCGCGATAGGTGTACCAGACCCCCTCGGGGTAGATCACCATCGTCGGCCCCAGTTCGCACCGGTCGAGACAGCCCGCGCCGTTCACGCGTACCTCCTCGATGCCCATCTGGCGCGCCTTGTTCTTCATGTAGCCGCGCAGATCCTCGCTGCCCGAGGCCGCGCAGCAACCGCGCGGATGGCCATCGACGCGCCGGTTGGTGCAACAGAACACATGGGTGCGGTAGTAGGGCGCGGGATCGGTCGTCATCGTCGGTTCTCCGGAATTCGCGTGCCGCGACGCGTGCGTTACTTTTTCTGGCCGCCGGCGATGTTGGACATCTGCGACCAGAACATCTGCTGAACCTGTTCCATGCCCTGCACGGAGGCCGGCAACCAGGTCTTGAACACGGCCTCGGGCTCCATCGATGCCAGTCCGTTGCGCATGCGCTGCTCGACCTCCGCCATCATGCGCTCCTGCATCGGCTTGAGGTCGGGCAGGCCGAAAAAGGTCCGCGCCTCCTCCGGCGTGCAATCGATCGTAACGTTGACTTTCATGCCGGTCCTCCCCGTGCCGCCAGCTTAGGCGACGCGCGCGAACCGCGCCACACGCGCGCGGCGGGGCGCGACATGGTATCCTGGTTGCCCGACCAGATGGACCTCCGATGACCGACCAGTGGCTCGCGCCAAACCCCCGCAATCCCCGTGGCCAGCCCTACGGCGAGGCGCAGCGCGCGGTCGTGACCTCGGGCGGCCTGCCCGAGGTGCGCGAGATGCTCGCGGCCTGCCCACGCCACGGCCCGACGCCGCTCTACCGCATGCCCGGCCTGGCCGACACGCTCGGGCTGGGGCTGGTGATGATCAAGGACGAGTCGCGCCGTTTCGGGTTTGGCGCGTTCAAGGCACTGGGCGGCATTTTCGCCATCGGCCAGCTGCTGGCGCGCGAAGCCTCGGCGGCGGCCGGCCGGCCGGTGCGCGCGGCCGAATTGCTCGGCGAGGGCGCCATCGCGCTGCCGCCCCGCACTTTCGCCACGGCCAGTTCGGGCAATCACGGCCGTGCCGTCGCCGTCGGCGCCCGCCTGTTCGGCCACGCCTGCACGATTTTCTTGCCCGGCTTCGCCAGCCCGGAAAAGGAGGCCGCGATCCGTGCCCGCGGCGCCGAGGTGATCCGGGTCGAGGGCGACTACGAACGCGCCGTGGCGGAATGCCGGAGCGTCGCCGCGGCACGCGGCTGGACGGTCATCTCCGACACCTCGTGGGAAGGCTACACCGATATTCCGCGCGCCGTCATGCAGGGCTACTCGGTGCTCACCGACGAAGCGCTGAGCCAGGCCCGCGCCGCCGGTCTCGGCAAGATCCCGACCCATGTTTTCGTGCAGGCCGGCGTCGGTGGTCTCGCCGCGGCGGTGATCGGGCCGCTGTGGGAGCAATTCCTGTTCCAGCGACCCACCACCATCGTGGTCGAACCCGAGACCGCCGACTGCTGGTTTCAGAGCAACCGCGCCGGCCGGCCCGCGCCCGCCAGCGGCGACGCCACGACCAGCATGGGCGGCCTCGCCTGTCGCGAGATATCGCCGATGACCTGGCCGGTGGTCGGCGAGGGCACGGACTGGTTCATGACGATCGCCGAATCGCACGTCGCACCCGCGATGCGGCGGCTGGCCCGCCAGGCGCCGGGCGATCCGCGCATCGTGGCGGGACCCTCCGGCAGCGCCGGCGTGGCGGCGCTGATGCGGGTCTGCGCCGATCCGGCGGCCAAGGCGAAACTCAGGCTCGGCCAGGAGTCCCGCGTGCTGTTGATCGTCAGCGAGAACGCCGCCGGCGACCCCGGCCCGTTCCGCGACGCCACGGGCCTCAGAGTCCGTCCGAAGAGTTCACGAAGGATTACAGAGCTTTCTGAGCATGAGGCGAATGGAGGCGAATTTGAGGAACGCCAGAGCCCGGCGGTTGAGGCATTCCCAATCCTTGGCCAGTCGGCGGCATCGGTTCAACCAGCCGATCGTGC
>CAMDVZ010000527.1 GCA_945878895.1 Caenispirillum bisanense
CCGCGAAGGGCAATTCCGAGCGCGGCGTGAAGATACGGACGCGATAGGCGGCCTCCGGGACAGTCGGCTTCAGCAGAAACGTCGTCTCCGACAGATTGGTCCAGTTGGCGATCCGCTGCATGGTCTCGCCGTCGAGCCCGTCGGCGTCGAGCACCACCGCGACCGGATTGCCGAGGAACGGCCTGTCGGTGAACACGTCGACCTGTTTGAAGCGCAATGCCATGATCGGTCTCCCTTGGAGTCGATCCGGCGTTTAGGGGCGCGTGTTGGCCACCTCAAGCACGATCTTGTCGGGACACAACGATCAGCGTGCCGACCAGGCGTAGTTGAAGCTGACCGACACGCGCTCGCCCTCGATGTCGGCCGGCGGCACTTCGTGGCGCAACCAGCTCTCGAACAGGACGACCGTTCCCGCCTCCGCCGGCACCTCGACGAAGGCTTTCATCGGCGCGGGCAGGTTGGCCCGCCGCGGCGGCGTCGCCATCTGTTTCGAAAGCCGCGGGTCTTCCAGCTTCAGGGCCGCGGATCCCGGCGGCGTGTCGACGTAGTAGGTGCCGCTGACGAACGAGAGCGGATGCAGGTGCAGCGAATGGACGGTGCCGGCCGGCATCACGTTGGCCCAGCAATCGGTCATCGCGAGGTCGCGCCCGCGCATGTCGTAGGGCAGTTCGCGCACGAAGCGCCGAACGTGGCTGTCCAGCCGCTTCTCCAGCGTCCCGAACAGCGAGGACAGCTGGTGCAACTTCGACAGCGAGCCGTAGCTGGTGTAGCCGCCGAGATAGTTCTTCGCCGACCACCGCAGGCCGGCCCGATCGTCGACCGACATGGCGTCGATCTCGTCGCGCAGACGCCGGTTCAGCGGCGCGAGGCCGCGACCGAGCGGCGCCCGGTAGACGAGCGTCGGGAACAGGGCCTGTACGGGAGAAGTGGTTGCGGGCATCGGACTCTCGTGGCGGCGGCCGGAAAGGATGTCAACGCGACAGGGCTTCGTTCAGGGCGACCAGCAGCGTGACGAGCGAGGTGGCGCCGATCAGCCCGAACGCGATCCAGCGGAACACGCCTTCGGAAACGCGCGCGAAGGCGCGCGCGCCGAGGAACAGGCCAAGACCATAGGCCGGCATCAGGCAGGCCGTCAGAGCGAGCGTGCGTACGGTGAACAGCCCGTGGAAGGCGAAGGTCGCGATGGTGACCACGCCGAGCACGCCGAAATAGGCGAAGGTGTTCAACCGGGCACGGGCGGCATCGGCTTGTCCGGCCAGCCAGAACAGCACGACCGGAGGGCCACTCATGCCGATCGCGCCGCCGATGGTGCCGGAAACCATGCCAACCAGCGTCGTGACCGCCACGCCCGGCGTGCCGCGATAGCGCCATCCCGCCGCCATCAGGGAGACCGCGACCAGGATGAAGCCGGACATCGCGATGCGCAGCAGCACGGGATCGGTGTAGCGCAGCAGCCACGCCCCAACCGGAATCATCGCCATGGCAGGCAGCAGTAACGGCAGCACGTCGCGCCAGCGGCACTGGCGCCACGCCCTGGTCGTGATCGGCATCCCCATCGACCAGTCCGTCAGGTTCAGCGCCGGCACCGCCAGCAACGGGCCGTAGAAGGCCGAGAAGACGGGCGTGAGGATCAGGCCAGCACCGAAGCCGGCCATGCCGCGCACGAAGCCCGCGACGACGGCCGTGGCCAGCACGACGTAGAGCGCGGGACGCAGGAGTTCGGCGGTGATCGCGTCGACCATGCCGCCGGTCTAGCCCGACCAGCATCGAAACGGGCGCGAAATCTTGCCGACCGGGCCTTGCGAGACAGCGCGGCGGTGCGACGGCGAGGCTATCCCGTGGCTTTGTCAAATCTGTTTATTGACATTTCAAGAATACTCGTGTATATATTCACGACTTGAGTCATCCACCATTCAGGGAACGCCGCGCCTTCCCGAACGTCGCCGCCGGCTCGGTCCGGTGGCGCGTCGGCCAAGGGCAGCAGTGTCTCTGCCGTACGCCGACCCTGTGGTCGCACACAACGAGATGCAGGCCGCTTCGACCATACGGTAACCATCCAGAAACAAAGGTGTTTCATCCAGCCGATTCGTGCTCCGTCCAGCCTGAATCCAGCCGAAATGGTCCGCCATCCAGTCGAAAAGCCGCCGCATCCAGCGGTTGGAAGCGATATCCAGCCAAAGACCCTGGAGGGGTGGGTAGCGCTGGATGGCGTCGATTGCCTGTTACGCATAAATTAGTCCGGTCACCATGTCGCGGGCCGGATGCGGGTCGTTACAATTTCCCTGTTGCGGAACCGCTCCGCCCCACTTACTTAAGGCCCATGATTACTGACCAGTCAGTCAATACCGTCGACGACAAGCCCCCCGCCGCCCCGACCAGGCGCCTGCGGCGGCCGGAAGACCGCGCCCGCGAGCTGGTCGAGGCCGCCACCCGCCTGTTCGTGGAGCGCGGCTTCGCGGCCACCAAGCTCGACGACGTCGCCCGCGCGGCCGGAGTCAGCAAGGGCCTCACCTACAACTACTTTCGCGGCAAGGACGCGCTGTTCAAGGCGGTGATCGGCGCGGCCATCCTGGGTCCGCTGGGCGACGGCGAGCAGATCGTGGCCAGCTTCGATGGTCCGAGCAAGGCCCTGCTCCGTATCGTGCTGGAGCAGTTTCGCGTGTTCGAGGAAGGTCCAGCAGGAGGCGTCTTGAAACTGGTGGTGAGCGAGGCCGGGAACTTTCCCGACGTCGCCCGCTATTTCATGGACGAAGTCGACCGGCGCGGCCGCGACCTGTTCGCCGCCATCCTGCGGCGTGGCGTCGAGCGCGGCGAATTCCGCGCCATCGCCGACATCCAGGCCACCGTCATCGTGATGATCAGCCCGTTGTCGATGTACTCGATCTGGAAACGTTCGCTGGGGCCGCACGACCCCGACTGTCTCACCCCCGACGCCTTCTACGCCACCCATGCCGAATTCATCCTCAGGGGACTACGGCCATGACCCGCCTCCGTCTCGTTGGCCTCCTCGC